>JAEXUU010000530.1 GCA_023452965.1 Pseudomonadota bacterium
GGACAACCCGAAATATGTCGCGGCGCTGGCCGGCACATCGGCCGGGCTCTGCTTCGTCTCGCCGCGTTTTGCCGATCGCGTGCCAGCGGGCACCGTCGCGCTGGTGACGCCGGCGCCTTACCACGCCTTCGCCAAGCTGCTCGCCACCTTCCATCCGCAGGCTCTGCGACCGGCTTCGATGTTCGGTTCGGCCGGTGTTGCTCCGGGCGCCTTCGTCCACGCCACGGCGCGGCTCGAAGCCGATGTCACCGTCGACCCCGGTGCCGTGATCGGACCCGGTGCGGAAATCGGCGCAGGCAGCATCATCGGCCCCCAGGCCGTGATCGGGCCGCAGGTCCGGATCGGCCGGGACTGCAGCATCGGTGCCGGCAGCACTTTGCAAAGCGCGCTGATCGGCAACCGCGTCATCATTCATCCCGGCGTGCGCATCGGCCAGGACGGCTTCGGCTTCGCCATGAGCCCGAAGGGGCACATGAAGGTGCCGCAGGTCGGCCGCGTCATCATCCAGGACGATGTCGAGATCGGCGCCAATAGCTGCATCGACCGCGGGGCCAGCCGCGATACCGTGATCGGCGAAGGCACCAAGATCGATAACCTGGTGCAGATCGGCCATAACTGCGTGATCGGCCGCCATTGCGTGATCGTTTCGCAGGTCGGCATCGCCGGCTCCAGCACGCTGGAAGACTTTGTCGTTCTCGGCGGGCAGGTCGGTTTGGCTGGCCATCTGACCATCGGCATGGGCGCGCAGATCGCGGCACAGAGCGGTGTCGCAGGCGACGTTCCGCGCGGCGCGCGCTATGGCGGGTATCCGGCGCAACCCGCTTTGAGCTGGGCCCGCGAGTCGGCCCTGCTCAAGCAGCTCGTCGCCAAGCGCGGCAAGACGACGGGCAGCGACGAAAGCGCTTGATCTGCGGCCGGCTTCCGGCAATGCAGCTTGCATGGCAGAGAATGAGCGACCGGAGGCGTGGCCGGAAGGCGCTTTGGGAGAAGTGATAAGATGACGGATGCGACGAAATCGCTCGGCGTGGCCGATATCCAGAAGATCATGGCCTGCATTCCGCACCGCTATCCTTTTCTGCTTGTCGACCGCGTGATCGAGATGGATGGCGATGCTTCCGGCGTCGGCATCAAGAACGTCACCGTCAACGAGCCTCAGTTCACCGGACATTTCCCGGGCCGACCCGTCTTCCCGGGCGTGCTGATGATCGAGGCAATGGCCCAAACGGCGGGCGTGCTCGTCGTGAGCTCGCGCGGCGACGATGAGGCTGCGGTCTCGACCGTGCTCTTCACCACGATAGACAAGGTCAAGTTCCGCAAGCCGGTGATTCCGGGGGACAGCCTGCGCTTTCACCTCACGAAAATCGCGCGCAAGCGCAATATCTGGTTCTACCGCGGCGAGGCCAAGGTCGACGGTGTTCTCGTCGCCGAGGCCGAACTCTCCGCCATGGTGATGTGAAACGCGGCACAGTCTGACCCCGCGCCGCTGCTTCCGACCAGAATCCAAGTCGACAGGTCCCATTTCATGAGTGCCACGATCCACCCGATGTCGGTCGTCGACCCCGCTGCACGGCTGGGCGAGGGAGTCGTCATCGGTCCGTTCTGCACGGTCGGTCCGCAGGTCACGCTCGATGACGGGGTCGAGTTGATCAGCCATGTCGCGGTTGCGGGCATCACCAGCATCGGCGCCCGCACGAAGATCTACCCCTTCGCTTCCATCGGGCATCCGCCTCAGGATCTGAAGTTCAAGGGTGAGCCTTCGACGCTAACCATCGGGGCTGATTGCGTGATTCGTGAAGGTGTCACGATGAATCCGGGCACCGAGGGCGGCGGCATGAAGACCGTGATCGGCGATCGCGGCCTGTTCCTCGCCAATTCGCATGTCGGTCATGACAGCATCATCGGCAGCAACGTCATCTTCTCGAACAATGTGATGTGCGCCGGGCACGTCACCGTCGGCGATTTCGTCATCGTCAGCGGTGGGACCGGGTTGCACCAGTACATCCGCGTCGGGGATCACGCCTTCATCGGCGGCGGTGCCGGCGTGATGCACGATGTCATTCCGTTCGGCATGGTGCGGGACAACCCGGCTCATCTAGCCGGCCTCAACCTGGTCGGCCTGAAGCGCCGCGGCTTCTCCCGCGAGCAGATCCATGAGCTGCGCCGTGCCTACCGCCTGCTCTTCGCCGATGAAGGCACCTTGTCGGAGCGCGTCGAGGACGTCGCCAGCGAGTTCGCCTCGCATCCGCTGATCCACGAGATCCTCGACTTCATCCGCAGCGGCGGCGAGCGCGCAATCTGCGTGCCGCACGACGTCACCGCGCCGGACCGGTGAACACGGGCCCCGCGGAAGGGCCCGGCAAACGATCCGGGCTGCGTCTCGCCATCCTGGCCGGCGCCGGCGAGTACCCGGCGCATGTCGCACGCAATGCGCGGACCGCAGGTGCCGAGGTCTACGTCGCGGCGCTGTCGGGCGCGGCGAACATTGCTGATTTTCCCGGCTGCGACGCGCAGGAGTATCGCCTAGGCCAGCTCGGCCGCCTGCTCGATGCGCTCAAGCGTCGGCAGGTCACCGACATCGTGATGATCGGCGCACTGCCGCGCCCGAGCTTCGGTGCGCTGGCGCCAGAGCTGTCGACCTTGAAGTACCTGCCGCATTTCGCGCGCGCCTTCCAGGGCGGTGACGATCACCTGCTTCGGGGTGTAGTGAGCTTTTTCGAGGGGCAGGGGTTCCGGGTCGGGAGCCCGGCGGAGATGGCGCCGGAAATCGTCGCGCCGCTCGGGGCTCTCGGACGGACGGTGCCGGCTTCGGTCGCCCGCGACGCCTTGCTGCGCGGCTTCGACCTCTTGGCGGCGCTGTCGCCTTTCGATATCGGCCAAGGCGCCGTGATCGCCGATCATCGCGTGATCGCGGTCGAGGCGGCCGAGGGCACCGATGCCATGCTCGAACGCGTCGCAACTCTGGTCAGGGCAGGGCGCCTCAAGCTCGGAAAGGGCGACGGTGTCCTTGTCAAGGCGCCGAAGCACGGCCAGGACCTGCGCGTCGATATGCCAGCAATCGGACCGGACACCGTCGCGCGTGTTGCCGAGGCAGGGCTCGCCGGAATCGCCGTGCGCGCCGGGGGCGTCCTCGTCGGCGATCGTGCCCGCCTCGCGGCCCAGGCCGATGCCGCCGGCAT
>JAEXUU010000532.1 GCA_023452965.1 Pseudomonadota bacterium
TCATCCGGTCCAGCTTATGGTGTGTTTCAGAAGCGGACCGGGAGACAAATCCTGGCCGACACACAACAGGCGGGATATACCATGAAAAGCAACGTAAAGACTGCGGCTCCGGCCGTGTCAGAGGAAGTTCAACTCAAGGTGAAGCCGCTTTATCTTGAGTCGCTCACCTTGGTGGAGCGCCTGCATCGGCGTCTGGTCGATGTCATCAAGGACGAATTCGAGCGCCGCAGCCGCGCCGCCGTCAACAGCGTCCAGGCCCTGCTGCTCTA
The DNA here is from genome assembly GCA_023452965.1 of Pseudomonadota bacterium. The sequence goes on from JAEXUU010000532.1 coordinate 270, forward strand.
CAATATCGGCGATGCCGAGCTCAGCGCCAGCGAACTGCGGACCCGCGGTTACTATCTCGGCTCGAACGTCTCCTACAACGTCAAGAAGCTGGTCGAGCTCGGCTTCCTGCACCATGCCCGCTCGCGGATCGACCGTCGCTCGGTGCGCATCAGCCTGACCGAGAAGGGGCGCGAGGTGCACAATCTGGTGAAGGGCGTCTACGACAAGCACGTCCGCACGGTCGAGCAGATCGGTGGCATCGCGACCGACGATTTCGAGCGCATGAACAACGCCCTGCTGCGCCTCGAGCGCTTCTGGACCGACCAGATTCGCTACAAGCTCTGATGTGCTCTGCCTCCAGCCGCTCGCGGCTGCATGGACCGCAGAACTCCCCGGCCTGAGGGCCGGGGCGCGCTAGCCGCCTGTCGGGGCCTCACCTGCCGTAGAGGTGCGCGCAAAAAGTCAAACTGGCGTGAGCTTTACGCAGCGCCGCCCCAAAAATGCCGCTCTCATCATGGCCTGTTAACTGTGGTAGGGGATCGTCCCCAGCAACCAGCGTGGCCCGGCCTCGCTGACAGGGGCGGGTTCGTCCCGCTTTATGTTGACTGCGAGTCCGAGGGGTACGATCGATGCCGCATATCAGCCTGACGCGTCGCGAGACGGTGCTGGCCCTGTTTTCGAGCGCCGCGGCGGGCGTCAGCTTGCCTGCCTTCGCCCAGCAGGCCGAATGGCGCCAGACCTATGATGCCGGCGCCCGCAATGCGGTGCTGCGTTCTTCGACCCCGATGCTGTCGCCGGCGGCGCTGGCCGCGACCGAGCAGGCGATCGCGAGCTATCGCGACCTCGCCGCGCGCGGAGGCTGGCCGACGCTCCAGGTCGGGGATCGCCTCGCCGTCGGCTCGAAGGGGCAGGGCGTCGTCCAGCTGCGCCAGCGCCTGATCATCACCGGCGACCTCGATGAGTCGGCCGGCACGAGCAATGTCTATGATTCCTATGTCGAGGCCGGGGTGCGCCGCTTCCAGTCGCGCATGGGCCTGTCGACCACGGGTACCGTCAATCGCGCGACCCTGAACGCGCTGAACATTCCGATCGACCGGCGCATCCGCCAGCTCGAGACCAACGTGGTTCGGCTGCGGACCTGGTCAGGCAATCTCGGCAACCGCTATGTCGTCGCCAATATCCCGGCGGCTGCGATCGAGACCGTCGAGAACGGCCATGTCGCGACCCGCCACGCCGCCGGCGTCGGCAAGGCCGACCGCCAGTCGCCGCTGCTGCAGACCAAGATTCCCGAGGTCAACTTCAACCCGACCTGGACCGTGCCGGCATCGATCATCCGCAAGGATCTGATCCCGATGATGCGAAAGCAGCCGGGCTATCTCACCGAGAACCGGATCCGCATCATCGGGCCGAACGGCGAGATCGCACCGGAGCGGGTCAACTGGAATTCCGACGAGGCGACGCGCTACACCTTCCGCCAGGATCCGGGCGGCGAGTTCAACTCGCTCGGCTTCGTGCGCATCAATATTCCGAGCCCGCACGGCGTCTACATGCACGACACGCCGGCCAAGGGCATTTTCGGCGACGATTTCCGCTTCGTTTCCTCGGGCTGTATCCGCGTCCAGAACGTGCGCGACTACATCACCTTCCTGCTGAAGGAGACGCCCGGCTGGGATCGCGCCAAGATCGACGAGACGATCCAGTCCGGCGAGCGCATCAACGCCCGCATCGCCAACCCCGTGCCGTGCTACTGGGTTTACATCACCGCCTGGGCGACGCCCGATGGCGGCGTCCAGTTCCGCGAGGACATCTACAACAAGGACGGGCTCGGCCCGGTCCCGGTCGCCCGGCTCCAGGGCGAGCAGGACATCTGAGCAGGTCTTTCCTGCCGTCCAGTTGATAAGGGCTCCCGGACAGCGGTCCGGGAGCCCTTTCTCTTGTCCGTGTTCTCTTCGGCGCGTTCGATCCCGCGGTCAGCCCCGCCGGCGAGCCGTCGGCAGAGCGCGCATCCGAGGTGGCCTGCGCCGGGAGAATTCCGCCGTCAGACGAAATTGTCGGCGATGATGTAGCCGAGGATCGAGATGCAGCTCATCACGATCGCGATTTCGAGAAGTCCGAAGCCCATGGTCGCCTCCGCCGCTGGATGAGCAACGCCCGAACTTCGCCATGGTTCCGCCGCTGAGACGGCGAAATTGCGACGGCGCTTGTAGCGGACTCTTCTGACGCGCGACGACGGCACGCACCGGTTGCGCCCCGATGGCGACAAAACCGCATTCCCCTTTTGCCGGTCATGGTCTAAGGACGCCGCAGCGCCGGGCAAGGGTTGCGCCGGCCTCGCGACCAAGCCGAACAGGGCGCGCATCGGGCGGGCCGGCAGCGTGCCGGTGGCGGCTCCGGCGCGCCGATGGAGCAGAGCCATGAGCCAAGCCCCCGAGAAGCACCTCTCGAATTCCTTCTTCGCTGCTGGCCTCGCCGATCGCGATCCCGAGATCGCCCGCGCCATCGAGCTCGAGCTCGGTCGTCAGCGCGAGGAGATCGAGCTGATCGCCTCGGAGAACATCGTCTCGCAGGCCGTGCTCGAGGCGCAGGGCTCGGTGATGACCAACAAATACGCCGAGGGCTATCCGGGCCGGCGCTATTATGGCGGCTGCCAGTTCGTGGACATCGCCGAGAAGCTTGCTATCGAGCGCGCCTGCCGGCTGTTCGACTGTGGGTTCGCCAACGTCCAGCCGAACTCCGGCAGCCAGGCCAACCAGGCCGTGTTCATGGCGCTGATGCAGCCGGGCGACACCTTCATGGGCCTCGACCTCGCCGCCGGCGGCCATCTCACCCATGGCGCCCCGGTCAACCAGTCCGGCAAGTGGTTCAAGGTCGTGCCCTACGGCGTCTGCGTCGTCGACCAGCTGATCGACTATGAGGCGATGGAGCGCCTTGCGGTCGAGCACAAGCCGAAGATGATCGTCGCCGGCGGCTCGGCTTATGCCCGCCACTGGGACTTCGCCCGCTTCCGCGAGATCGCCGACAAGGTCGGCGCCTATTTCATGGTCGACATGGCCCATTTCGCCGGGCTGGTCGCGGGCGGTGCCCATCCTTCGCCGTTCCCGCACGCCCATGTCGTCACCACCACCACCCACAAGACCCTGCGTGGTCCGCGCGGCGGCATGGTGCTGACCAATGACGAGGCGATCGCCAAGAAGATCAATTCGGCCGTGTTCCCCGGCCTGCAGGGCGGCCCGCTGATGCACGTGATCGCGGCCAAGGCGGTCTCCTTCCAGGAGGCGCTGCAGCCCGAGTTCAAGATCTACGCCCGCGCTGTGGTCGAGAACGCCAAGGCCCTGGCCGAGACCCTGAAGAGCAAGGGCTTCGACCTCGTCACGGGCGGCACCGACAATCACCTGATGCTGGTCGATCTCCGTTCGAAGAAGATCACCGGCAAGGCGGCCGAGGCCGCACTCGGGCGCGCCCATATCACCTGCAACAAGAACGGCATCCCCTTCGATCCCGAGAAGCCGATGGTCACCTCCGGCATCCGGCTCGGCACCCCGGCTGCGACCTCGCGCGGCTTCGGCGTCGCCGAGTTCAAGAAGGTCGGCGAGCTGATCGCCGACGTGCTCGACGGCCTCGCTGCGCATGGCGAGGAAGGCAATGCCGCCGTCGAACAGGCGGTCAAGGCCAAGGCCCACGAGCTGACCTCGCGCTTCCCGATCTACTGAACGGAAAGCGCCGGGACCTCACCCTCAGGGGAAGGTCCCGGTCAGCTTGATCATGAACAGGTTCTCCGGGCCGCCGGGGGCATCGCCCCGGCCGGTCCGGCTGAGTTCCGCGCTGAGGTCGAGCCCCTTGGTGACCTTGTAGCCGGCAGAGGCGCTGCCGCCGAACTGGCCGTCCTTGACCTGTGCGGCGACGGCGACATTGAAGCGGTCCTCCGTCGCGCTGAGCTTGAGGTTGAGATCGACGGTCGGCTTGCTCACGTCCTTCCTGACAATGCCGGTGAGGTCGAAAGAGCCGTATTTGACCATGACCTCCCCCTCGACCTTGTCGATGGCGGCCGATCTGGTCACCACCTGAAGCGATAGATCGAGCTTCAGCCGGTCCCATTTCAGCTTGCCGGTCAGCTTCGCTCCGACGAGTTCGGCCGTCGGGTCGAAGACGATCCCGCCGACGCCGAGCTTCAGCGCGCCGAGCTTCACGACCTCGAACTGCAGCTTTTCGAGCTGCTGCAGACCGAGCGTCACCGCTCCGCTGTTCGGCTTGGTGACGAACAGCGCCGCGCCCGCGCCGAGTGCCAGCGCCGCGCCGACGACATAGACGACGCCCTTGTGCTGATCGACCCAGACGCCGAGCGCTGACGAGCCGGCCGCCTGCTTGAAGGCATCGACCTGCTTCTCCAGGGATTTGTACGCCGACGATTTCTTGATCTGCTTGAAGTATTCGTCGGCGGCCTTGGCCAGAACATCGTCGCCGATCGAGCGGAGTTTCTGGATGTCGTCCGGCGAGAGCTGGGT
>JAEXUU010000825.1 GCA_023452965.1 Pseudomonadota bacterium
GCCGTGACCTCGAGGAGCGCGACCGGCTCGGCATCGTCATCCGCCGCGCCGCCGGCTGGTCGCTGGCGCTGGTCTTCGTCCTCGGCTGCTTCGCGAGCTGGTTCGTGGCGCGGCGCGTGCTGAAGCGCATCGACGGCATGACTGAGACCGCGCACGGTATCATGGAGGGCGACCTGAAAGGCCGGCTCGCAATCACCGGCACCGGCGACGAGCTCGACCGGCTCGCGCTGAACCTCAATGCCATGCTCGATCGCATCGGCGAGCTGATGGCCGGGATGCAGCAGGTCACCGACAATATCGCCCACGACCTCAAGACGCCGCTGACCCGCCTGCGCAACCGCGCCGAGGAGGCTCTGCGCACGGCACAGTCGCCGGACGAATTGCGGGCTGCGCTCGATGGTGCGATCGAGGAGGCGGACAACCTGATCCGCGTCTTCAATGCTCTTCTGATGATCGCCCGCCTGGAGGCCGGCCGCGCCAGCGAGAACATGGGTGAGCTCGACCTGTCCGAGATCGTCTCCGGCCTCGCCGAGCTCTACGAGCCGCTGGCCGAAGAGGCGGAGTTGACGCTGACCTGCGAGGTCGCGCCCGGTCTCAAAGTCCAGGGCAACCGCGAGCTGATCGGGCAGGCCCTGAACAACCTGATCGACAACGCCCTGAAATACGGCGCACCGGAGCAGGGCGGCGATGGCACAGTCGCAGTTTCAGCCCGGCAGGTCGGCGATCAGGTCGAGCTCTCCGTCGCCGATCGCGGCCGTGTTCTCGATCGCTTCGTCCGGCTTGATGCCAGCCGCAGCAAGCCGGGCTTCGGCCTCGGCCTGTCACTGGTGGCCGGCGTGGTGCGCCTGCATGGCGGTCAGCTCCGGCTGGAGGACAATGCGCCTGGCCTGCGCGTGGTCATCCTCCTGCCGGCCGGCAGCCCGAAGCCTGTGGACACGCCGGCCCTCGCGGAACCTGCCGCCTCGACAGCGGCGCCAAACCCTGCTGGCCTGCCGTCTCTTTGAGGCAGGACGGTGAGCAATGGCGGAACGGCTCTGTGACAGGCTTGCGGCTGCGCCGGTCCTGCCGGCGAAGGCCAAGGCCGAAGCGCTGCTGAAGCGCGAGCTGATCGAGCGGCTGCATGACGAGGAAGTGGCCGGGGCGTTGAGCGCGCATCTGGCGGAACAACCGCTGAGCGCCGCGCTGGTCGCCGGCATCCTCGCTCATTCGCCCTTTCTGACGCAGATCATGCGCTTTGATCCGGCTGGGCTGCTCGCCGCCCTGACGGAAGCGCCGGAGACCCGCCGCGACGTGCTGCTGGCTGGCATCGCGGCCTTTGCCGGGGCGGGCTGCGAAACCGCCGACCTGATGCGCGAATTGCGCCGCTTCCGCCGCTCGATGGCGCTGCTGATCGCGCTCGCCGATATCGGCGGCGCCTGGGACGTCGAGACCGTGACACAGGCGTTGACCGCGACCGCCGACACGGCGACGCGCCTCGCCACCAACCATGTCCTGCGCCAGGCCGCCGATCTCGGCCGGATCAACCTCGCCGATCCCGCCGATCCTGGCCTCGGCTCCGGTCTCGTCGTGCTGGCGCTCGGCAAGCATGGTGCCGGCGAGCTGAACTATTCCTCCGACATCGATATCGTCGTCTTCTACGATCCCGAGGCCGCGGAGGCGGCCGGCGTCGGCGAGCCCTCGAGCTTCTTCGTCAAGCTGACCCAGCAGATCGCGCGCATCATCCAGGAGCGGACGCCCGACGGCTATGTCTTCCGCGTTGACCTGCGCCTGCGGCCGGACCCGGCCTCGACCCATGTCGCGGTCTCGCTGCCCTCGGCCTATTCCTATTACGAGACGGTCGGCCAGAACTGGGAGCGCGCCGCCATGATCAAGGCCCGGCCGATCGCGGGCGATATCGAGCTGGGCCGCCGTTTTCTTGGGGACCTCGCGCCCTTCATCTGGCGCAAGTATTTCGACTTCGCCACCATCGCCGACATCCACGCGATGAAGCGCCAGATCCAGACGGTGAAGGGCCACGAGACCATCGCGGTCGCCGGCCATAACGTGAAGCTCGGGCGCGGCGGCATCCGCGAGATCGAGTTCTTCGTGCAGACGCAGCAGCTCGTCTTCGGCGGAAGACGGCCGGCCCTGCGCGGCCCGCGTACGCTCGACATGCTCGGGGAACTGACCAATGAGGGCTGGATCACGCCGCCGGCCCGCGACGAGCTCTCCGAATCCTATCGCTGGCTGCGCACCATCGAGCACCGCCTGCAGATGCAGGCCGACGAGCAGACGCAGACGCTGCCCAAGGCGGCGGGCGAACTCGAAGGCTTCGCCCGTTTCTGCGGCTATCCCTCGACGGCTGCCTTCGGCAAGGCGCTGACCGCCCATGCCAGGCGCGTCGAAGGACATTACGCCCTGCTGTTCGAGGAAGGGCCGAGCCTGGCCTCCGAGGCCGGGACGCTGAGCTTCACCGGTTCGGAGGCCGATCCCGAGACCATCGAGACGCTCGGCAAGCTTGGCTTCCGCGATGGCGCGACCGCTGCGGAAACCGTGCGTGGCTGGCATTTCGGCCGCCGCGCCGCCGTCACCAGCGCCCGCGCCCGCGAGGTGTTGACGGAACTGACGCCGGCCTTGCTCGTCGCGCTCGGCCGTACCGCCGATCCCGACGGCGCGCTCGCTCATCTCGACAACGCCTTCGTCCGTATGCCGGCGGCGATCGAACTGCTGACGCTGCTGCGCTCGCATGATTCCCTGCTGACGCTCTTCGCCGAGATTCTCGGCAGCGCGCCGCGCCTCGCCAAGGTCGCGGCCCTGCACCCGCATGTGCTCGACGGCGTCATCGATCCCGCCTTCGGGCAGGCGGTGCTCGATGTCGAGGCGCTGGAGCGCCGCATCCGCAACTATGTCGGAGCGCCACCGCCGAGCGTCGAGGACGGGCTCGACCGCCTGCGTGACGCTGCCAGGCAGGAGAATTTCCTCGTCGGCGCCCGGTTGCTCTCCGGCGTCTATCCGGCGCAAGGAGCGGGGCAGGCCTATTGCGCTGTGGCGGAAGCCTGCCTGCGCGTCGC
>JAEXUU010000003.1 GCA_023452965.1 Pseudomonadota bacterium
GCCACCGGCCAGGCGAGCTGCGAGAGCAGGTTGGCCGAGACGACAAAATCAACGGCCTCGTCGGCGATCAGATCGGCGAGCGGGTCCGCGCGGCCTTCCGCTTCGCCTGCGAGCCAGGCCATGGCGCCGGTGAGATCGTGGGTCAGGAGGCGGATATTGCGGCGCGGCAGAAGCCGCAGGCGCACCAGCGGCAAGTGCACGATGTCGACCAGCACGACCTCTTCGAACTGCCGGCAGAGCTGATCAAGGGGAACGTCGCGGACGAGGCCGGAGCCGAGGATCACGGCTTTGCGCCGGCTTGGCAGCGCCGCTGCAATTTCGGCGACAAGCTTGCGGCAACGGGCATGATGATCGGCCCAGGCGCGGCGCTGGCGCAGGCCCCGCGACCATAGCGCCACGCTTTCCTGCAGCAGCCCGAAGCGGCGTGCGAGCGGTTCGGCCGGAGTCAGCGCGCGCAGGGCGAGCTCGGCCAGCATGCGCTCAGGTGAGGGCGCCGCGCGCCGCCACCGGCCAGACTGCCTCGACATGGGCATCCGGCCCGTGCAGGCCGCGGACGCAGACATACCAGTCGTGCAGGTTGACGGTCGGGTCGCAATGGCCCGGCACCAGCAGCAGCCGGTCGCCGCGATGGGGCAGGGCGACCGGGTCTCCGGTGAGGACGCCGTGCTCGTCGGAAGGCTTGGTGTAGACCACGCCTTCGCGCCGGAAGGCTGTCGGCATGCCGGAGTCGACCGCTGCCGTCTTGTGCCCGGCATCGACGATGGCGCGGTCCGGGACCGGCTTGCTCATCACGCCTGCCAGAATGAACAGCGCATGCTCGAAGGTCTGGAAGGGCGAGCCATCGGCATTGCGGTTGCGGGCGTAGTCGGCGTCCATGAAGATGTAGGAGCCGGCCTGCAGCTCGTTCCAGATGCCGGAGCGGCCTTCGAGGTCGAAGGTGCCGGTGCCGGCGCCGCTGACGATCTCGCAGGGCAGGCCGACCTGGCGAATACGGTCGACCACGTTGCGGGTCAGGAAGCCGGCGCGCTCGATCGCCTCGCGGCGCTCGTCGATCGAGCGCATGTGCTGGGCGCTGCCGTGATAGGCCTGCACGCCGGAGAGCCGCAGCGAATTGCTGCGCGCCACGGCCTCGGCGAGGCGCACCGCTGCTTCGCCGGGGGCGACGCCGCAGCGGCGCGAGCCGATGTCGAGCTCGACCAGAACGTTGAAGATCACATCGTGGCGGGCCGCCGCCTCGGCCGCTTCGCGCACGCCGTCGACATGGTCGACGCAGAGCCCGATCCGGGCCTCGCGGGCGAGGCGGGCCAGCCGGTCGAGCTTGGTCGCTCCGACGATCTCGTTCGTGACCAGCACGTCGCTGACGCCACCGGCGACCAGGATCTCGGCTTCGCCGACCTTCTGGCAGCACTGGCCGACGGCGCCATGGGCGATCTGGCGAAGGGCGATCTCGGGGCTCTTATGGGTTTTTGCATGCGGCCTCAAACGCACGCCGGAGGCCTCCGCGAAGGCGGCCATGGTCACGAGGTTCCTCTCGAAGGCGTCGAGATCGAGAATCAGCGCGGGGGTGTCGATCTCGGCGAAGGATTGTCCGGGCTGAGCCGGCGGCGTGAGAGGCATGGGTTCTCTATGTCTGGTGAATCAATCGGACTATCGGACGTCAGCATCGTGTCGCGAGCAAGACCGGCAGTGGCGCTCGCATGGCGGCCATGATAGGCCGCGCCCCATGAAGATTGGCAAGGTCACGGACGATACCCTCGCGCTTTTCGCCCGCGTCTGGCGCGAGCGGGTCAAGTCCTATCTCCCCCAGATCGCGATGATCCTCGGCCTGGTCGTCGTCATCGCCGCGACGACGAGCCTCTATCCGCTCTTGATCAAGGCTGCCTTCGACGCCTTCGCCGACCCGCTCACCGCCGAGGCCACGGGCTTCGTGCGCCGCGCCGAGCGTCTGGTGTCCAAGTCGATCGGCATCGAGATCGGCGTCGTCAACGCCGTCGCGATCGTCGTGGTCATCGTCACCGCGATCAAGGGCTTCTCCCTGCTGGCCCAGACCGTGATGACCAACAGCGTCGTCAGCCGGATCGAGGCCGACATGCAGACGGCGCTCTACGCGCATCTGATCGATGCCGACCTCGCGCAGTTGCAGAGAGAAAATCCGGCCTCCCTGACCCAGCGCTTCACCACCGACTTCACCTTCGTCAAGGAAGCGCTGACCCGGATCATCAATATCGCCATTCGCGACGTGCTGACCGCGGTCGCGCTGGTCGGTGCGATGCTCTGGATCGACTGGAAGATGACGCTGATCGTGCTGCTGGTGGCGCCGGTGGTGGCGAGCCCGATCGGCCGGATCGGCAAGAAGCTGCGCCGCATGGCGATGTCGCAGCAGGAGCAGACCGGGCTGATGGCGAGCCTCGTCACCGAGAGCCTGCAGGGGGCGCGGGTCGCCAAGACCGATTCGCTCGAACCCTATCTCAAGCACCGCGCGGCCGGGGCCTTCGAGACGATCCGGGCGTTGAAGATGAAGGCCGCCAATGCGCGCGGCCGGCTGGATCCGCTGCTCGAGGTCGGCGGCGGCCTCGCGGTCGCCGGCGTGCTCGCCGCCATCGGCGTGCGCATCACCTCCGGCGGTTCGACCGTCGGCGATTTCACGGGATATGTCTCGGCTCTGCTGCTGGCCGCCCAGCCGATGCGCTCGCTCGGCAACCTCAACGCCATCGTCCAGGAGGCCGGCGCTTCGCTGAAGCGCTATTTCGCTCTGATCGACGAGAAGCCGCTGATCGCCGAGCGCCCGGATGCCAAGCCGCTCGCCGTCACCGGCGGTGAGGTCGCCTTCCGCGACCTGCGCTTCCGCTACCGCGACGATGCGCGCGGGCTCGAGGGCATCGATCTCGTGGCCGAGGCCGGAAAGACCACGGCGCTGGTCGGGCGCTCGGGCTCCGGCAAGTCGACCATGCTGGCGCTGGTGCCGCGCCTCTACGACCCGAACGAGGGACGCATCGAGATCGACGGCCAGGATCTGCGCGATGTCACGCTGGCAAGCCTGCGGGCCCAGATCGGCGTGGTCAGCCAGGATGTCGTGCTGTTCGACGATACGGTGCGCGCCAATATCGGCTTCGGCCGGCGCGGCGCGAGCGATGCCGACATCATCGCAGCGGCCAAGGCGGCGGCGGCTCATGACTTCATCATGGCGATGCCGGAAGGCTATGATTCCCGGGTCGGCGAGCGCGGTTCGCGGCTCTCCGGCGGCGAGCGCCAGCGCCTCGCCATTGCCCGCGCCATCCTCAAGGATGCGCCGATCCTGCTGCTCGACGAGGCGACGAGCGCACTCGACACGCACTCGGAACGGGTGGTCCAGCAGGCGCTGACGCAGTTGATGAAGGGCCGCACCACCCTTGTCATCGCGCACCGGCTCTCGACCGTGCGCGATGCCGACCGGATCGTCGTGCTCGATGAGGGCCGGATCGTCGAAACCGGCGACCATGACGCCCTGATCGCCCGCGACGGAGCCTATGCCCGGCTCTACCGGCTGCAATTCGCCGAAGGCTGAGACGTTCAGAGCACAAGGCGCTCCGAACGAGCGAGCGTCACGGCTGCTCGCGCACCAGAGCGTCGGTGGCCGCGGTGAAGCCGCGGAACGAGATCGGCAGCGTCACCTCGCGCTTCGCCGCGTCCAGATAGCGCAACTGCCCGGCCTCGCTCAGTCCGCGCCAGCGTTTGAAGGCCTCGTCGCTGAGGTTGGCCTCGCCGAAGCAGCCTGCCGGCATGCAGCGCTGGAACAGGGCGACGACGTCCTCCTTGTCGCCGCCGCTGACCCGCACACCGGCATTGTTGCCGAGCGTCAGGTTGGGCGGCACCTGGACGACGAGCTTGTAGGGCTCGCCCTTGACCGGGCGGCCGACGGCGACGAGGGCGACCGGTCCTCGCTGGCCCTGCTGCTCGACGGTCTGGACGATCTCGCAGACGCGATTCGTGCCGACGCCCTGCTGGCATCGCAGCACCCAGTCGCCATAGGTCGCGGTGGTGTTGTCGGGCTGCGAGACCGCGCCTGCGGCTGGAGGGGCGGGCGCGGCTGGCGCAGGCTGCGCCGGCCGCTGCGCCTGTGCCAAGGCCGGTCCCGCCAACGCCAGCGAGGAGAGCAGCGCGAAGAGCGTGGTTTTGATCAGCATGGCAGGTCCGGTTCGCTTGGGAGGCAAGGACCCGAGTTGAATGGCAAGTGGGCGCCGGAGGCAAGGGGCGCCGCGACCGCTTTCAAGCCCTGCCGCGTTCCTTGATCGCGTCGACCAGCGCCTGCGGCAGCGTGATTTCGTCGGCCATCGGCGTTCGGCCGGGAATATGAACGCCGCTGGCGGCAAGCCGTTCGGCCTGCAAAGCCATCCGGGCCGGGAAGTCGGGCGCCAGCAGGGCGGGGCTCAAGGCGATCAGGAACAGGCCGATGCCGGGCGAATCCGCGCCGTCGGCGAAGGATGGTGCATCGAGCGACCAGTTGCCACCGGTCAGGCCCGCGGCCAGGATCTCGACCATCAGCGCGATGTTGGCGCCGCGCGCGCCGCCGAAGGCGAGAAGCGCTCCCTTGATCGCGTCGCCCGCATCGGTGGTGGGCCGCCCCTCGGCATCGACGGCCCAGCCGGCGGGAATCGCCTCGCCCATCTCCGCCGCGCGCCGCACATTGACGAAGGCGGTCGCGCTAGAAGCCTGGTCGATGACGAGAGGAGGCGCGTTGCTCACCGGCGCGGCGAACGCCATCGGGTTCGTGCCGTAGACCGGCTTGCGTCCGGCTCCGGCGGTCAGCAGGGCAGGGCCATTGCTCATGGCGAGCGCGACGAGCCCGGCTTCGGCCAGGCGCCGCGCATAGTAGCCGAGCTCCCCGGCCGTGTAGCTGTTGTGCTGCATGAAGACGGCCAGGCCATAGAGGCCGGTGCGCTCGATCAGGGCATCGAAGGCGCGGTCGAAGCCGAGCTGCGCGATGCCGCCCTTGGCGTCGACGCGGATGGCCGCCGGGGTCGGAAAGTCGATCTCGGGTTCGGCGGTGCCGACGATGCGACGGGTGGCGAAGCCGTCTAGATAGTCCGGCAAATGGGCAAAGCCGACGGAGGAGCGGCCGGAGCGTTCCGCGGCGACGGTCGCGCTCGCGAGCGCACTCGCCGCGGCTTCGCCTGCGCCAGCGGCAATCGCCGCCCGGAACGCGAATTCCCGCGCGTCTTCAGGCGTATAGCGCACGATGCTGGAAATCTGGGTCACTCCCTGCACCGCGCCATCTGAAAGGGAGCCCTGGTGCCGGTCGCGCCGATGCCTCAGGGCCGCCAGCCGACCTCCTGTGCCGGAGCGTTCTCGCGCTCTTCCTCGGCACGGGCGGACTCGACGACCGAGAGCACCGCCCGCAGCGCCGCCTCCACGCCCTCGCCGGACGCGGCCGAGAGCACGATCGGCGTACGCTTGCAGGCGCGCTTCAGGCGGGCGAGCTGTTCCTTCAGCATTTCGGGCGTCAGCGCGTCGACCTTGGAGAGCGCCACGATCTCCGGCTTCTCCGCCAACCCCTCGCCATAGGCCGCGAGCTCGTTGCGCACCGTCTTATAGGCCTTGCCGGCATGCTCGCTCGTGCCCTCGACAAGGTGCAGCAGCACCAGGCAGCGTTCGACATGCCCGAGGAAACGGTCGCCGAGCCCATGACCTTCATGCGCGCCCTCGATCAGGCCGGGGATGTCGGCGAGCACCATTTCGCGGGCGTCGATCCGAACGACGCCGAGGCCGGGGTGCAGGGTGGTGAAGGGATAATCGGCGATCTTCGGCTTGGCGGCCGTCACCGTCGCCAGGAAGGTCGACTTGCCGGCATTGGGCAGCCCGATCAGCCCGGCATCGGCGATCAGCTTCAGCCTGAGCCAGACCCAGCGCTCCTCGCCGTCGAGCCCGGGATTGGCGTGGCGCGGCGCCTGGTTGGTCGCGGTCTTGAAATAGGCGTTGCCGAAGCCGCCATTGCCGCCCTTGCACAGCACGAAACGCTGACCCGGCTCGGTCAGGTCCGCGATCAGCGTCTCGCCGTCCTCGTCGAGGATCTCGGTGCCCGGCGGCACCTTGAGCACGACCGGCGCGCCATTGGCGCCATGGCGGTCCTTGCCCATGCCGTGCTCGCCGGTCTTGGCCTTGAAATGCTGCTGGAAGCGGAAGTCGATCAGCGTGTTCAGGCCCTGGACGCATTCGACCACGACGTCGCCGCCGCGTCCGCCATCGCCGCCATTGGGGCCGCCGAACTCGATGAACTTCTCGCGCCGGAACGAGACGCAGCCGGCGCCGCCGTTGCCGGCTTTCACATAGATCTTGGCTTGGTCGAGGAATTTCATGCTGGCTTAGGTAGTCGTATGCGCCGGGGAGAGCAATGCGGTCGATGAAAAGAGG
>JAEXUU010000012.1 GCA_023452965.1 Pseudomonadota bacterium
CGGGATCGAGGCGGCGGAGGTGTTGCCGTGCCGGTCGACGGTGATGACGACCCGCTCCTCACCGATGCCGAGCTTGTGGGCGGTGGCGTCGATGATGCGGCGGTTGGCCTGATGCGGCACGAACCAGTCGATATCGTCGCCGGTGAGCCCGGTCTCCTCGAAGGTATGACGCACCGTCTCGGCGAGGTTGACGACCGCGTGCTTGAAGACCTCCCGGCCCTCCATCCGCAGGAAGCCGCCCGTCTTGGTCGAGCCCGGCCCGCCATCGCCATAGAGCTTGTTGGCATAGCGCCCGTCGGAGCGGATATGGGTCGTGAGCACGCCGCGGTCGGCAAGCGTCCCGGTTCCGGGCTCGGCCGTCAGCACGACAGCGCCGGCACCATCGCCGAAGAGGACGCAGGTGGTGCGGTCCTCCCAGTCGAGGATGCGCGAGAAAGTCTCGGCGCCGATGACCAGCGCGGCCTTGGCGGCCCCGCTCGTCAGGAACTTGTCGGCCGTGGCGAGGCCGAAGACGAAGCCGGAGCAGACGGCCTGGAGGTCGAAGGCCGCGCCATGGCTGATTCCGAGTTCGGCCTGGATCTGCGTCGCCGTCGCCGGGAAGGTGTTGTCCGGCGTCGCCGTCGCGACGATGATCAGGTCGATCTCGCTCGCGTCCATGCCGGCATCGGCGAGCGCCGCCTGCGCCGCCTTCAGTCCGAGCGTCGCCGTGGTCTCGCCCTCGGCCGCGATACGGCGCTCGCGGATCCCGGTGCGCTGCACGATCCACTCGTCGGTGGTGTCGACCTTCTTCGCCAGATCGGCGTTGCTGACGATCTGCGCCGGCAGATAGGAGCCGGAGCCGCGCAGGACGGATCGCAGGATGGACAAAGGAGCGTCTCTCTTCCCTATTCGCCGATGGCCGGCTGCATGCTCTTCGGGCTCGCATCCGGGCGCGCGGTCGACGCGACCATCTCGCGCACCTTCGCCATCAGGTTCTCCCGCGCCATCTCGTAGCCCATTTCCGCGGCACTGGCGAACCCGATCGCATCGGTGCCGCCATGGCTCTTGATCACGATGCCTTCGAGGCCGAGGAAGACGCCGCCATTGACCTTGCGCGGGTCCATCTTGTCCTTCAGCGCGGAAAAGGCGCCGCGGGCGAAGAGGTAGCCGATCTTCGACATCAGCGAGCGGCCCATCGCAGCGCGCAGATACTCGCCGATCTGCCGGGCCGTCCCCTCGGCGGTCTTCAGCGCGATATTGCCGGTGAAGCCTTCGGTGACGGCGACATCGACCGTGCCCTTGCCGAGATCGTCGCCTTCGACGAAGCCCTGATAGTCGAGATGGGCCAGATTGCTCTCGCGCAGGATGCGGCCGGCTTCCTTGACCGCCTCGACGCCCTTGATCTCCTCGACGCCGACATTGAGCAGGCCGACGCTCGGGCGATCGATGTCGAAGACGACGCGCGCCATGGCCGCGCCCATCACGGCGAGGTCGACGAGGTGCTGCGCGTCGGCGCCGATGGTCGCGCCGACATCGAGCACCACGCTCTCGCCGCGCACCGTCGGCCACAGGCAGGCAATCGCCGGGCGGTCGACCTGCGGCATGGACTTCAGGCAGAACTTGGACATCGCCATCAGCGCGCCGGTATTGCCGGCGGAGATGGTGACGTCCGCCTCGCCGGTCTTGGTCGCGTCGATGGCGCGCCACATCGAGGACTTGTAGCGGCCATAGCGCAACGCCTGGCTCGGCTTGTCGTCCATCTTCACGGAGACGTCCGTGTGGTGGAAGACCGTCGCGGCCTTGAGCTTGGGATGGGCGTCGAGCAACGGCTCGACCTGCGCCTGATCGCCGAAGATCACGAACTTGGCGTCAGGGCGGCGTTCCAGCGTAAGGGCCGCGCCGGGGATGACGATGGACGGACCGTGGTCGCCGCCCATCGCATCGAGCGCGAGTGTAACCGGACGTGTCATGAGGAGGCGATCAGTTCCAGGGGCGGCGCCCCTGGCTGGAGCGGCTCGACGCGGCGGGACAATAGCGAGTTGAACGCCGGCCGCAAGAAAAAGCCGCGGCCGGGACCGGCATCATTCCGAGCCCTTCAGGCGCGCCAGCGCCGCGAAAGGCGATTCGGGTGCCGCTTCCGGCGCGGTCTCATCGAAGCTGACGCCAGGTTTGCGCGGATAGGGATCGAGCGCCAGCGCCAGGAATTCGAGGGTGATCGCGCCAAGATCGATGACGCCGTCGACGATCGGCTCCGGCGGATCCTCCTCGTTCAGCAGGACCTCGATGTCGATCTCGCCCTCGCCGGTATCGCCAGCCGCCAAGGTGGCCAATTCGGCCTCCGGCACGAAATCGAGCTTCACCGGCACCTTGAGCGCAACGGGAAAAGCCTCGAGCGTGACGACGCAGGTCTGGTGCAGCGCCGCGGAGATCTTGCCTTCGAGCTTGACCCGGTCGCCATTGCGGGACAGCGAATAGCTCGCCTTCAGCGCCTCAAGCGAAGCGACGCCGATGTGGCGCGCGATCGCGGCGAAGTCGGGCTGCGCCGCCGCGATCTCGAAGGTCATCGGCCGCAGCGTGATCGTCTCGACGCGAACGGGATGGCGCAGCGGCAACGCGTCCTTGCTGGCGGAACTCATTTCGACAGGCTGCTCTCAAACTTGGGAAAAATCGGATCGGCGGCGAGAATACCGTCGAGATCAAGGGGCGCCAACTGTGCCGCTGCGGCATGGGCATGGCGGGCCAAGGCCTCAGCATCGGCCTGCGGCGAAACATTGCGCCCCAGCGCGGCGGCCAGCGCACCCGGCTCGCCCGAGGCGAAGGCTTCCTCATAGGCGCCGACCCGGCCGTAGAAGCTGCGGCCGATCTTCTTCATTCGCTTCGGCACGGAGACGTCACTGACGCCGCCCTGACGGAAACCGAGCTCGAGATAGCTGAAATTGGCGTCGACGAGATCCTGCGCCACCTCCGCTGCAGGCGCCGGCAGTTCCCGCAGCCGCCGCAGCACCAGGA
Organism: Pseudomonadota bacterium; assembly: GCA_023452965.1. Next base: position 2,989 of record JAEXUU010000012.1, read on the forward strand.
AGACATGGAGCGTCAGCGCCTCGAAACGTCCCTCGAAATCGTCGGGCACCCGCCCTTCGAGATAGAGCGCGGGCTCCCGGGAGGCTGCGACGATGCGCGCCAGCAGGGCGTTGACCGGCGCCATCCGGTCGGGTCTCTTGCCGAACAGACCGAAAATCACTGCCGCCACTCCACCGATTGCGCTTGCGATTGCGCTCGCCTTGCCAAAGCCATGCTCGGGCGTTACGCCAAGCATACCCCTCATGACAAGCGCGGCCTCGCTGTCGCGTGCCTGCCGTTGGACCTTCCCCGCATGACCGCTCCGACCCGCCGCACTGTCCTGATCGGCACGCTCGCCGCAATGTTGCCGCTCGCCGCCTGCAGCGGCGCCAATCACGGCTTCCGCGTCCCGACCTCCGCCGGCCTCAACGAAGAGTTCACGCGCGGCTTCATCATGGATGACGAGCTAATCGCCAAGGTCAGGCCCGGCATGGACGTGCAGGCGGTGCTGACCACGCTCGGAACGCCCTCGACGACCTCGACGGTCGGCAACCGCACCTTCTACTACATCAGCCAGACCGTGCGCCGGCGCTTCCAGTTCCAGGACTTCACGGTAATCGACCAGCGCGTGCTGGTGATCTATTTCAACAAGGCCTTCAAGGTCGAACGTATCGCCAATTACGGCCTGCAGGACGGCGTGATCTTCGACTTCATCAGCCGCACCACCCCGACCGGCGGCGAGGAGCAGAGCTTCCTGCGCAACCTCTTCCGCGGCGTCACCAAGTTCAACCCGCTCGGCGCCTGAGGACCTCCTCAGCTCCAGAACGAAAAGGCCCTGCGGCGCTGCCGCAGGGCCTTTTTCTTTGCTCGCGCTCGGCTAGCTGGCGGGCGGCCGGCGCTCCGGCAGGGGCATCGCGAACACACCGAGCAGCACCAGCGCGAGACCGGCCCAGGCGGTCGGGCTCAGGCGCTCGCCGAGAAAAACCACGCCTATGGCGACGCCGGTCGGCACGCGCAGATAGGCGACCGAGGTCGTCGCGACCGTGCCGAGCCTGTCGATCAGGCGGAAATAGATGATGAAGGCGAGCGCGGTAGAGAACAGCGACAACGCCAGCAGCGCCTGGATCGAGGCGGCCGACGGCGAGAGCGTCCAGGGCCGGTCGACGAACAGGCTGAAGGGAATCAGGATCGCCGCGCCGCAGAGCAGCGAGCCCGCCGCGGGCATGATCGGATCGAGCCCCTTGAAATTGCGCCCGAACAGCGCTGCCCCGCCATAGCAGACCGCGGCCGCGACCAGAGCGAGCTGGGCCCACAACTCGCGGCCGAAGCCCGACAGCGCCTCGACGCCGATGATCAGGCAGACTCCGAGCATGCCGGCAGCAACACCGACGAGCTTGCGGCCGGCAGCCGCCTCGCCGCGCGCCAGGACCAGGGTGAGCAGGAAGGCGAAGATCGGCGAGCCCGCGTTCAGGATCGAAGCCAGGCCGGCCTCGACGCTGGTCTCGGCCCAGGCGATCAGCGTGAAGGGCACGGCGCTGTTGAGGCAGGCCTGGATCAGGAAGCGCCGCCAGATGGCGGGATCGCGCGGCAGCGCCAACCCGCGCAGCCGGATGACGACGAGCAGGATCGCGCCGGCGATCAGGGTGCGCGCCGCGATCAGCGTCAGCGGCGGGATCGTCTCGACGCCGATCCTGATGAAGCTGTAGGAGGCGCCCCAGAGCGTCGCCAGGACGAACAGCAGGACAAGGTCCGTCGCCTGTCCGGAGCGTGCGGGTGCTGAAGCGGCTGGGATGGTCATCGAGTCCTCCGTTGATGGGGCGGACCATGACAGGCAACGGCCAGTCCGTCGTGCCGGAACGCTACGGTCGCGACCGTAGGCTCCCGGTTTGATTCAACTACCTCACGGATTGATTCCGCTTCAGCGCACAATGCATTGCGAGCAAAAGAAAAACCCCGCGGATCGTTCCGCGGGGCCGAGCCTTGCTCAGGCGATCTCGCCGATCAGCTATGCGCCAGGATGGCGAGCAGCAGGAGCGCGATGATGTTGGTGATCTTGATCGCGGGGTTCACGGCGGGGCCCGCCGTGTCCTTGTAGGGGTCGCCGACGGTGTCGCCGGTCACCGAGGCCTTGTGCGCCTCGGAGCCCTTCATGTGGCGCACGCCGTCCTTGTCGACGAAGCCGTCCTCGAAGCTCTTCTTGGCGTTGTCCCAGGCGCCGCCGCCCGAGGTCATCGAGATCGCGACGAAGATGCCGGTGACGATGACGCCCATCAGCATGGCGCCGACCGCGGCGAAGGCCTGGTTCTTGCCGGCGATGGCGTTGATGACGAAGAAGGTCACGAACGGCGCGAGCACCGGCAGGAGCGAGGGCACGACCATTTCCTTGATCGCGGCCCGGGTCAGCATGTCGACGGCCCGGCCATAGTCGGGCCGGTCCTTGCCTTCCATGATGCCGGGCTTCTCCTTGAACTGGCGACGCACCTCCTCGACAACCGAACCCGCGGCCCGGCCTACCGCCGTCATGCCCATGCCACCGAAGAGGAAGGGTATCAGGCCACCGAGCAGCAGGCCGACGACGACGAAGGGGTTGGAGAGTGAGAAGTCGACCGTGACGCCCTTGAAGTACTGGAAGGTCGTCGAGCCCGCCTTGTTGGCCTCGGCCACGAAGAAGTTGAGATCCGAGGTATAGGCGGCGAACAGCACCAGCGCGCCGAGGCCGGCCGAGCCGATCGCGTAGCCCTTGGTGATCGCCTTGGTGGTGTTACCGACCGCATCGAGCGCGTCGGTGGACTGGCGGACCTCCTTGGGCAGGCCGGCCATCTCGGCGATGCCGCCGGCATTGTCGGTGACCGGGCCGAAGGCGTCGAGCGCCACGACGACACCGGCGAGCGCCAGCATGGCGGTGGTCGCGATGGCGATGCCGAACAGGCCGGCGAGGCCGTAGGAGACGATGATGCCGGCGATGATCACGATGGTCGGCAGCGCCGTCGATTCCAGCGACACCGCGAGGCCCTGGATGACGTTGGTGCCGTGGCCGGTGACCGAAGCCTGGGCGATCGAGACCACCGGGCGCTTGCCGGTGCCGGTGTAGTATTCGGTGATGACGACGATCAGCAAGGTCACCGCGAGGCCGACCAGCGAGCAGGCTAAAAGGCCGCCCGAGGTGAAAGCGACGCCCTGCCCCGTGGTGAACGAGGCCGAGAAGCCGCCGAACATCAGGTAGTTGACCGCGGCGATTGCGCCGACCGAGAGCACGCCGGCAGCGATGAAGCCCTTGTAGAGCGCCCCCATGATCGACTGGTTGGCGCCGAGCTTCACGAAGAAGGTGCCGATGATCGAGGTGACGATGCAGGCCGCACCGATCGCCATCGGATAGAGCATCATCGTGCCGAGTGCCGGCTGGCCGGCAAAGAAGATCGCGGCAAGCACCATGGTCGCGACCAGCGTCACCGCGTAGGTCTCGAACAGGTCGGCGGCCATGCCGGCGCAGTCGCCGACATTGTCGCCCACGTTGTCGGCGATGGTCGCGGGATTGCGCGGATCGTCCTCGGGGATACCGGCCTCGACCTTGCCGACGAGGTCGGCGCCCACGTCAGCACCCTTGGTGAAGATGCCGCCGCCGAGACGGGCGAAGATCGAGATCAGCGAGGCGCCGAAGCCGAGCGCCACCAGCGAATCGATCACCGTGCGGCTGGAGGCCTCGAAGCCGAGGAAGGAGGTCAGGACGCCGTAATAGACGGCGACGCCGAGCAGCGCGAGGCCGGCGACGAGCATGCCGGTGACGGCGCCCGCCTTGATGGCGACATCGAGGCCCTCGCCCAGCGACTGCATCGCGGCCTGGGCCGTGCGGACGTTGGCGCGCACCGAGACGTTCATGCCGATGAAGCCGGCGACGCCCGAGAGCACCGCGCCGATCAGGAAGCCGATCGCCACCCATTTGCCGAGCAGCCAGGCGAGCGCGACGAAAAGCACGACGCCGACCATGGAAATGGTCATGTACTGACGCTTTAGATAGGCCTGCGCGCCTTCGGCGACCGCGCCGGAAATCTCCTGCATGCGCTGGTTGCCGGCATCGCGCTTCATCACATCGCCATAGGCCCAGACGCCATAGGCTATGGAAAGCGCACTCAATATGATGATGAGAAGCAGAGCTGACATTCGATTTC
>JAEXUU010000022.1 GCA_023452965.1 Pseudomonadota bacterium
CCGGTCGGCATGATAGTACTCGACCTGCTTGCGGGTGCGCTGCTTCATATTGGTGGCGGCGACGATGCCGAGATAGACCGTGGGCGGCATGCGCAGCTTGGTCCGATTGCCCTGCGGGTCCTCGACCACGCCCGCGACGCCGAAGGTCGCGGCGACCAGCCGGCCGAGCCTGAGGCTCTCGGGATCGGAATCGTTCTCCGGCATGAACAGGCAGAAGACGTTTTTCGCGCCGACCGCGCGCACCGCCAGCGCCACCGAGACGCTGGAATCGATGCCGCCGGACAGGCCGAGCACCAGCCCGCGCTTGCGCATGCCGCGCAATTGCACGCGCAGGCCGGCGACGATGCGCTCGATCTCGGCGGCTCCGTCGATCTTCAGTGTCTCAGCCGAGAAGGCGAGGCTTTCCGGGGCAGGAGCAATGTTCATTCGGCGGCTCCCAGCGTTTCGGCGGCCAGCCTGCGGCTGACTTTCCCGGTGTCGGTCTTTGGCAGTTCGCTGCGGAATTCCACGATCTTCGGCACCATGAAGTCTTCGAGATGGGCGGCGCAGTGCCGGATGATGTCGCGTTCGCTCAGGCTCTCGTCCGAACGGACCACGAGCGCAGCGATGGCGTGGCCGAGCACCGGGTCGGCGACGCCCATCACCACGGCCTCGGCGATGCCGGGATGGGCATGCAGGACGGTCTCGACCTCCTTGGGAGCGACCTTCTCGCCACGCGTCTTGATGATATCGTCCTTGCGGCCGACGAAATAGAGGAAACCGTCCGCGTCGGTCTGGAAGAGATCGCCCGTATGCAGCCGCTTCTCCCACGGGTTCGGGCCCGGGCGCAGCATCTGCGTGGTCGCGGCGTCATTACGCCAGTAGCCCTGCATGACATGCGGGCCGCGGATGACGAGCTCGCCGGCAACGCCCGGCGGCACGCGATTTCCGTCGTCGTCGACCACGAGCGCTTCGGTGTTGGGGATCGCGATGCCAACCGAGCCGGGCCGGCGGTCGAGCTCTTCCGGCGGCAGATAGGTGCAGCGCTTGCACTCGGTGAGCCCGTACATCGAATAGATCCGCACGCCGGGGAGAAGCTCGCGCAGCCGGGCGATATGCACCGGCGGCAGGGCCGCGGCGGTGTTCGAGATATAGCGCAGGCTCGGCAGGAAGCCGGGTTCGAGATCGCGCATCTGCAGGATCAGCGCTGCCATGGGCGGAACCAGCGGGAAGCCGGTGACCTTTTCGGTGCGGATGCGCTCGAAGATCGCCTGCGGGAAGGCGAACGACTTCTCGAGGACGAGGGTCGCGCCGAGCCGCATCGCCATCAGCAGCTGGTAGAGCCCGTAATCGAAGGCCAGCGGCAGCACGTTGAGGATGATGTCGTCTGGCGTGTTCTGCAGATAGGTGGTGATCGATTCCGCCGCCGCGTCGATGTTGCGGTGGGTCATCATCACGCCCTTGGGCCGGCCGGTGGAGCCCGAAGTGTAGATCAGCATGGCGAGATCGATGTCGATCCCGCCATGCGCGACCGGGTTCGGCTCGGCCTTGAGGCAATCCTCGAAGGCGACCGCTCCCTCCGGCGTCTGATCGGCCACGGCCTGTGTCGAGGCGACGAAGAGCGGCCGCCCGGCGCTGGTCGCGCGCGCCTGTGTCACGACCGGCATCAGCCTGGCCTGGGTCAGGATTGCGGCGGCCTCGCAATCGTCGATGATGTAGGCGAGCTTGTCGGCCTTGGTCGAGGCGTTGATCGGGCTGAAGGTCGCGCCGGCCTTGAGGATCGCGAAGATCGAGACGGCTGCTTCCCAGCAATTGTCCATGAAGACGAGCACGCGGTCGCCGCGCTTCACCCCGTTTGCGGCGAGCGCCGCTGCGAGCCGGCTGGAAAGCGCGTCCAGCTCGGCATAGGCCAGCCGCTTCCCGCCGGAGACCAGCGCGATCTTGGCGCCATGCGCCCTCGCGCTGTTGATGACGAAGTGCTCGACCCGCATCTGCCCGATATCCCGCCTGCCTGTTACGCCGATGCGGGCGCCGCGGTCTTCGAGGCGATGAAGGCCGTGATGCGCGCGAGGGAGTCGAGATTGGCCGGCATGATGTCGGCATCGGCGACGGTGATGCCGTAGCGATCCTCGATGAAGGCGACGAGCTCGAGCACGCCGGTGGAATCGATGATGCCGTTCTCGATCAGCGAGTCCGTGTCGGCGAGCGGGTTGCTGGTATCGCCGAACAGAAAATTCTCGATGACGAAGGCCTTCACCGCATCCCTGATCGTATCGGTCATGTCAGTTCCTTTTCTGAAGAGATGTCAGGCGGCTTTCGAGCTCTGGCTGCCCGCGCCGGTGAAGGTCTTGAGCCAGAGCTGCGTGGACAGGATGCCGACGAAGGCCGCGTTGTCACGGAAGCCGGAAGCGGGTCGCGTACGACATTTCTCGTGCAGCTTCGCCACCGCCTTCGGGTTGAAGAGGCCGTTCTCGCCGATCGCGGTCTCGCTCAGCGCAGCCTCGACATAGTCGGCGGCGCCGGCTCCGACGAAGGAGGCGCTGTCGGGCGCGCGATAGGGCTGCTTGCTGCGCTTGCCGATCGATGGCGGCAGCAGGTCCTTGGTCGCCTCCCGCAGGATGTGCTTCTCGACGAGGCCTTTCAGCTTCATCTCGGGCGGCAGGCCGGCGGCGAACTCGACCAGCTTGTGGTCGAGGAAGGGGAAGCGGCCTTCGATGCCATGGGCCATCGCCATGCGGTCGCCCTGGCTGGAGAGAATGTAGCCGGGCAGCAGGAAACGGGCTTCCAGGTACTGCGCCTGATGCAGCGGGTGCCAGCGCGCGAACGCCTCCGGCAGGCGCGAGACCATCTCGTCGGCGGCGTCGTAGTTCGCGAGGCTCGCCCGCAGGTCACCCGAAAAGAACAGCTTGGT
>JAEXUU010000096.1 GCA_023452965.1 Pseudomonadota bacterium
GCCATAGTCACCGCGCTCGCCGTGGGCGGCACCAAGCATGCCTGGGGAACCGCGATCGTCGGGACCTTGCTCACGCTCGTCGGCACCGGCATCGGCATTGCCGCGCCGTCGGTGGGTTGGCGCGCACCCGCCGTGCCCTTCGCCCTGATGCTGCTCGCGCTCCTCCTCCTGTAAAGCCTGAAAGGCTCGGCCTCCCCATGCGCATTGCTGTCCCCGCGGAAACGCAAGGGGCGGAGACCCGCGTCGCCGCGACGCCGGAAACCGTCCGCAAGTTCATCGGCCTCGGTGCCGAGGTCGTGGTCGAGAAAGATGCCGGCAAAACGTCCGGCATCAGCGATGCGGAATATGAGGCGGCCGGCGCCAAAATCGCCGCAAGCGCCGCCGAGGCACTGGCCGGGGCGGAAATCGTCCTGAAGGTGCGCCGCCCGGGCGAGGCCGAGATCGCCGGCCTGCCCACGGGCGCGCTCGTCGTCGGGATCATGGACCCCTATGGCAGCGAGGCGCAGGTCGACGCCCTGGCCAAGGCCAATGTCGCCGCCTTTGCCATGGAGTTCATGCCGCGCATCACGCGCGCGCAGGTGATGGACGTGCTTTCCTCGCAGGCGAACCTCGCGGGCTATCGCGCCGTGGTCGACGCCGCGGCCGAATATGGCCGGGCGCTGCCGATGATGATGACGGCGGCCGGCACCGTGCCGGCGGCGAAGATCTTCATCATGGGGGTCGGCGTCGCCGGGCTTCAGGCGATCGCCACCGCCCGCCGCATGGGCGCGATCGTCACCGCGACCGACGTGCGCCCCGCCACCAAGGAACAGGTCGAATCGCTCGGCGCCAAGTTCCTCGCGGTCGAGGACGACGAGTTCAAGCAGGCGCAGACCGCCGGCGGCTACGCCAAGGAAATGTCCAAGGAATACCAGGCCAAGCAGGCCGAGCTGACGGCGAGCCACATCGCCAAGCAGGACATCGTCATCACCACCGCCCTGATTCCCGGACGGCCGGCGCCGAAGCTGATCTCGGCCGCTATGGTCGAGAGCATGAAGGCGGGGTCGGTCATCGTCGACCTCGCGGTCGAGCGCGGCGGCAATTGCGAGCTCGCCAAGCCCGGCGAGACCGTGACGACGGCCAATGGCGTCAAGATCGTCGGCCACCTCAACGTGCCCGGCCGGCTGCCTGCGACCTCGTCCAGCCTCTACGCCAAGAACCTCTTCGCCTTCGTCGAGACCCTGATCGACAAGAAGGAGAGGAAGCTCGCGGTGAACTGGGACGACGAGCTGGTCAAGGCGACCTGCCTGACCAGGGACGGCGCCGTCATCCATCCGAATTTCGCGCCCAAGGCCTGAGCGGCCGACCAGGGAGTGTCACATCATGGCTAATCCGACCCCCGAACAGGCGCTCGAACAGGCCCGCTCGGCCGCTGCGCTTGCCAAGCAGGCCGCCGAGCTCGCCGAGAAGTACGCCGAGCAGGCGGCCCATGCCGCCGGCGCCGCGACCGGCGTCGACCCGACGGTCTTCCGCCTCGCCATCTTCGTCCTCGCCGTCTTCGTCGGCTACTATGTGGTCTGGTCGGTGACGCCGGCCCTGCACACGCCGCTGATGTCGGTCACCAACGCCATCTCCTCGGTCATCGTCGTCGGCGCGCTGCTCGCCGTCGGTGTCCAGGCCGCGCCCGCCTTGGGCGATGGCCCGCTCTGGGCCAAGGTGTTCGGCTTCATCGCCCTCGTGCTCGCCTCGGTGAACATCTTCGGCGGCTTCCTCGTCACCGAGCGGATGCTCGCGATGTACAAGAAGAAGGGCTGAGCGCATGGCCGCGAACCTCTCCGCCCTGCTTTACATCGTCTCGGGCGTCCTCTTCATCATGGCCCTGCGGGGGCTGTCGCATCCGACGACCTCGCGCCAGGGCAACCGCTACGGCATGATCGGCATGACGATCGCCGTGCTGACCACGGTGATCTTCTATCCGCCGGCCGGCTTCTCCGGCTGGCTGCTCGTCATCCTCGGCATCGCCATCGGCGGCGGCTTCGGCGCCTATATGGCCAAGCGCGTGCAGATGACGCAGATGCCGCAGCTCGTCGCCTTCTTCCACTCGCTGGTCGGCCTCGCCGCCGTGCTGGTGGCGGCGGCGGCGCTCTATGCGCCGGAAGCGTTCGGCATCGGCCAGGTCGGCAAGATCAAGGGCGCCAGCCTGTTCGAGATGGGGCTCGGCGTCGCGAGCGGCGCGATCACCTTCACCGGCTCGATCATTGCCTTCCTCAAGCTCGACGGGCGGATGAGCGGCAAGCCGATCATGCTGCCGCAGCGCCATGCCATCAATATCGGCCTCGGCATTGCGCTCTTCGTGCTGCTGATGGCCTTCCTGAAGACTGAGCACCATGTCGTCTTCTGGCTGATCGTGCTGGTCTCCTTCGCGCTCGGCATCCTGCTGATCATCCCGATCGGCGGCGCGGACATGCCGGTCGTCGTCTCGATGCTGAACTCCTATTCGGGTTGGGCAGCAGCGGGCATCGGCTTCACGCTCGGCAACATGGCGCTGATCATCACCGGCGCGCTGGTCGGCTCCTCCGGCGCGATCCTGTCCTACATCATGTGCAAGGCGATGAACCGGAGCTTCATCTCCGTCATCCTCGGCGGCTTCGGTGGCGACGACGCCGCGGCTGGCGCAGGTGGCACGGTCGAGGGGCGGCCGGGGAAGCAGGGCTCGTCGGATGACGCCGCCTACATCATGAAGAATGCCGGCAAGGTCATCATCGTGCCGGGCTACGGCATGGCGGTGGCGCAGGCACAGCACACGCTGCGCGAGATGGCCGACCTCCTCAAGAAGGAGGGTGTCGAGGTCAAGTACGCGATCCACCCGGTGGCGGGCCGCATGCCGGGCCATATGAACGTGCTGCTGGCCGAGGCCAACGTGCCCTATGACGAGGTCTTCGAGCTCGAGGACATCAACTCGGAATTCGGCCAGGCCGACGTCGCCTTCGTCATCGGCGCCAACGACGTCACCAACCCGGCGGCCAAGACCGACAAGACCTCGCCGATCTACGGCATGCCGATCCTCGACGTCGAGAAGGCCAAGACCGTGCTGTTCATCAAGCGCGGCATGGCGGCCGGCTATGCCGGCGTCGAGAACGAGCTGTTCTTCCGGCCGAATACGATGATGCTGTTCGGCGACGCCAAGAAGGTCACCGACGAGATCGTCAAGGCGATGGCGCACTGAGCCGCCCGCCATAGCAATGTCGCAAAGGGCCGGCTTCGATGCCGGCCCTTTTTTGTTGGAAACTCCATGTCTGAATTGCCGATCCGCCCTTTCGAACCGCAGGACCGCGAGGCGGTCGTCGCGCTGCATTGGGAACTCAATCGCCATGAGCAGACCGTCTCGGGCGACCGGGCGCTCGACCGAGAGGCAGCCGAGGCCTGCCTCGCCGATGACGAGAAGCAGATGGCAGAGCGCGGCGGCGTCGCGCTGGTCGCGCTGATCGACGGCGCGGTTGCCGGCTATGTCTGCTGCGTCCTCGCCGATGGCGGGCCGTTCCTGCGTGCCGATCTGCGGCGCCAGGCCTATGTCACGACCCTTGTGGTCGGCGAGGCTTTTCGCGGGCGCCGCGTCGCCACTGCTTTGCTCGGCGAGGCGGAGCGTTATGCGCGCGGGCAGAGCGTCGCGGCGCTGGGCGTCGGCGTGCTCGCCGGCAATGCGGGCGCCGAGCGGCTCTACCAGGGCTTCGGCTTCCAGCCGCACGCCGTCGAAATGGTCAAGCGGCTGCGATGAGGCGGTTCTTCGCCGTCACCACGCTCGCTCTGGGGGTCGCCTATGCCGGCGTGCTCGGGCTGCTCTACGTCAAGCAGCGCGACCTGCTCTATCCACGCAATCCGGCGCGGGCTGAGGTCGCTGCGGCCAATCTGCCCGGCGTCGAGGAGGTCCGGCTGACCACGGCGGATGGCGAGACGCTGATCGCCTGGGTGGTGCCGCCGCGCGAGGGCAAGCCCGTGCTGCTGTTCTTTCATGGCAATGCCGGCAATTTCGGCCCGGGGCGGCAGGCCCGGTTCAGGGCGCTGACTGAGGACGGCACCGGGCTGTTCGCGGTGAACTATCGCGGCTATGGCGGCTCGACCGGTGAACCGAGCGAGGCTGGGCTCGAGCAGGACGCACTTGCCGCCTATGACGCCGCCCTGGCCCGCTTCGGAGCCGACAGGCTGGTCGGATATGGCGAGTCGCTGGGTACAGGAGTGGTGCTCGGGCTCGCGGCCAGCAAGCCGCTCAGGGCCGTGATCCTCGAGGCGCCCTACATGTCGACCGCCGCGGTGGCGCAGCAGATCTATCCCTATGTGCCCGTCGCCATGATGATGCATGACCAGTTCCGCTCGGATCTTGCGATCGGCAAGGTGCGCGGGCCGGTGCTGTTCCTGCATGGCGTGCGCGACACGGTCATTCCCTATAGCCAGGGCGAGGCGCTGTTTGCGCTGGCGAACGCGCCGAAGCGCTTCGTCCGGTTCCCGGAGGGGAACCACGGAAATCTGGTGTCGCAGGGGGCGGTGCCAGAAATCCGGCGCTTCCTCGCCGATCAAGCGGCGGGCGCGCTGCCGGCGAGCGACGTGGTTCTGGCGACGCAGGAGGCGCCGCGGCAGTAGGAAGCAATTTTGCGGGGAATTGCGCCGCGCCGACCATCTTCTTGGAATGGCAGGCCGGAAAGGCATTTCTGGTTGCCCGGCCGGAGGTTCCGACCGGGCAGGGCCGCTCACATCCGGAACACGCCGCCGCCGCCGAGACGAGCCTGGCCGGCGCGGGCCGTCTGGTTGTTGCCGTCGAGGCCGAGCGCGCGCTGATAGGCCTCGCTCGCCTCGGTCTTCTTGCCGAGCTTCTCGAAGGCGAAGCCGCGGCCGGCCCAGGCCTCGGCATTGCGGTTGTCGACGTTGAGGGCGGCGGTGAAGTCCTCCAGCGCCGATTCGTACTTGCCGAGCGCGTTCAGGCTCTGGCCGCGGGCGATGTAGGGCGGGGCGTTGTAGGGG
>JAEXUU010000545.1 GCA_023452965.1 Pseudomonadota bacterium
GTCATCGCCTCCGCCATCATCGTCGGCGAGGGCAGCAGCGAAACGGCCGGAAGCATCGGGCAGATCGGCAAAAGGCAGCAGCGCCAGCCCGAGACCGAGCGTCAGGGCGCGAGCCAGCCCGGCGAGACGGGCGGCGGAAGGGCGGCGAAGCTTCATGCCGCCGTCCTCTCGCCGCGCAGGCGAATGCCGACGCCGATCATGCGCACTGCATCCTCGGCGGCCCGGCGCAACAGCTTCTCCGATTCGGCAATCGCCTCCTCCAGCGTGCAGGGCCGCTTCAGGATGCTGGCGAAGGCATCGATGCCGTGCTCGAAATTGATCCGCACCTTGCCCCGGCCGATGGTGCCGGCGAGCGCCACCACCGGAATGCCCAGCGCCTTGGCGCGCCGCGCCACCTCGGCCGGGATCTTGCCGAAGGGCGTCTGCTCGTCGAGGCAACCCTCGGCGGTGATCACGAGGTCGGCCTGGCCCAGCAGGTCGTCGAAAGCCAGATATTGCATCACGATATTGTAACGTGGGTGCAGCCTTGCGCCCAGCAGCCCTTGCAGGCCGGCGCCGAGTCCGCCCGACGCACCGCCGCCGGGCGCGCTGGCAAGATCCTGGCCGGTCGCGTCGCGCAGGCAGGCCGCATAGGTCTCGAGCGCAGCTTCAAGAATGACGACCTGCTCGGGCGTCGCGCCCTTCTGCGGCGCGAAGACCCGCGCCACGCCTTTCGGGCCGAGCAGGATGTTGTGCCAGTTCACCGCGGCGTCGAGCCTGACGCGATCGAGACGCGGGTCCCGTCCCGAAAGGTCGATGCGGGCGAGATCGGCGAGCGCGCCGCCGCCGCGGGCGATCTGCTGCCCCTTCGCGTCGAGCAGGCGGATGCCGAGGGCTTCGGCCATGCCGGCCCCGCCATCATTGATGCCGCTGTCGCCGCAGCCGATCAGGATGCGCTCCGCCCCGGCATCGAGCGCGGCGAGGATCAGTTCGCCGACGCCATGGCTCGTCGTCAGCATCGGGTTGCGCTGGTCGCGCGGGACCAAAGCGAGGCCGGCGGCGGCGGCCATCTCGATCACCGCGGTTTTCGGTCCGGGTCGACCGAGGAAGCCGAAGCAGGCGACGACCGGCTGGCCGACCGGCCCGGTCACGGTCCGCTCATGGAGCTGGCCGCCTGTGGCGGCGACCAGCGCCCGGGTGAAGCCCTCGCCACCATCGACCAGCGGCGCCAGCAGCGTCCTTGCGTCCGGCATGGCGGCATGAACGCCCGAGGCGATGGCGGCGGCGACGTCGCTGGCGTCCAGGCTCTCCTTGAACCCCGAGGGGGCGATCAGGATGTTGAGCGTCATGGGATGATCCTCACAGTGCCACGAGGCCTTGCGCCTCTGCTCCGTAAACGATGCCGCTCCGGGCTTATTCCGATGCCGGCTCATTATTTTTTCGGTGGCGCGGCTCAGCGCAGCGCCAAGCCGAAAGACGGCCAGATCCAGAGCGAAAACCCCATCAGCAGCGCGAACATCACCGGAAGCAGCGCCAGCGAAAGAAGCATCAGGTCGCGCGCTGCATAGGTCGGCTTTTCGAGATCGGCATAGAGCGCGACCGGCTTGGCGCTGACCGCCAGCGTCTGGCAGAAGCCGGTGCCCATCACGATCAGCACGATCAGTGCGCTGGCATTGTAACCGTGCGCGACCAGCGGCAGGGCGAGCAGCGGGATCAGGATGGTCGCCCGCGCACTGCGGGAGGTGATCAGCAGATGCGAGAGCAGCGCGACCGCGGCGACCAGCGCCGCGACCACCGGCACCGAGCCCAGCGCGCCGGGTGGCAACGCCGCAAGCAGAAGCTCCATCAGCGATTTCGCTGCACCGGTCGCGATCAACGCGCTGCCCATCAGCGTGGTCGCGGCGAGAAAAAGGATCAGCTGCCATTCGACCGTCTTGGCCGCCTGCTTCATCGAGACCGGCGCGAGCGGCTTCAAGGTCACGGCGACGGCGCCGAGCAGGGTCACGACCGCGGCATCGATGCCATGCAGGCCCTGGGTGCTCCAGCCGAGCACGACGAGCCCGACCACGGCGCCGACATAAAGCTGCTGGCGCGTCAGCGGGCCGGTATCGGGCGCGGGCAGAGACAGCGCCTGCCTCCGCTCGGCCGGCGCGAGGAACAGCAACTGAATGATCACCATGGCCGCGAGGCTGGCGATCACCGCCAGCGGCAGCGCCATCGCCATCCAGCCGAGATAGCCATAGGCCGTACCGCCGCTGCGCACGATCATCTCGACCGCGATCAGATGCGCGCCGGCGCCGATCAGCGAGCTGCCGGCCGAGAGCAGGATGACCGTCGGGAACAGCAGCGCGAGCGCCCGATTGATTCTGGCGTCGTCGATGGCGGCGGCGAGGGCGAGATAGACCGGCAGCAGCAGCGCCGCCCGGCCGGAGGTCGAAGGCACCACGAAGGCGGTGGCGACGATCACGCCAGTGACCGAGAGAAAAAGCCCCCGGACAGTGCGGACGCGGGCCAGGGCCGAGAGCGCCAGCCGCTCGGCGAGCCCGCAGGCGCGCAGCGCCGAGGCGATGATGAAGGCGCCGATCAGGAGCCAGATCAGCTCGCTGCCGAGCGCGCCATGCAGCTGCTGAGCCGGGACAGTGCGGGTGGCGACGAGCGTCGCCGCCGCAGCAAGCGCGATCAGCGTGTCGTCGAGCGCCGTCAGACACCAGGCGATCGTCGCGAGGCAGAAGACGATCAGCGCGATCCGCGCCTCGGCCGGGAATGGCAGCCAGAACCAGATCGCCGCGCCGAGCACGGCGGCGAGCCCGAGCGGCAGGAAGCCGGCGCGGACCGGCAGCCGCATCGCGAGGGTGGGAAGGGCGAAAGACCGTGGCGCGCCGATGCGGGCTCCGGTCAGGGTCTGGGTCGGGACAATGCTCATGCCGCGCAAACGACGGGCTTGCGCGGTTTATTCCCGGTTGCTGCGAAAAATCGGCACGGCCTTCAGACCGCGCCGGTGCTCTTCAGCGTCTGATAGGCCTTGAGGATTTCCTGGAGGGTGCCCTCGCGCGAGCGGTCGCCGCC
>JAEXUU010000177.1 GCA_023452965.1 Pseudomonadota bacterium
AATTCGTGCCTGCGCGCCGGCGGCGCGGGCGCGAGCTTCGCCCTGGAGCCGTCCGCCGCGCCGGCGCAGGCCGATCCGCCATCCGAACCACGGGTTCAGCCGCTGACGCGGCCCTCGCTGACCGATCCCGGCGATATCGACATCGTCGAGATCGACACCCACAGGCGGGCTCCGCTGGCGCAGGACGGGACATTGTCCGGCAAGGTGCCGGGGCTGCGGCGCTTCGCGGGTCGTCCGATCGTCGACGAGGACATCGTCTTCAGCGATATCGGCTCTCCGGCCGAGGCCGTGCCCGCCAGGCCGGCAGCCAGCTCGGCCCGGCTCGAAATCAGCTACTCCGAGGCGGATCTGCGGGCGATCGATTCACTGCCCACCGAGGAACGGCTCCGGTTCTTCGCCTGAGCGGCGGCCGGTCGATCGCCACCACCCGTTCGGACGGAAAGTGGCGCTTGGAGGCGCGGCCGCAGCCGCTCAGCTCTCGCGCTTCAGCGCGCTCTCGTGCCAGCGACGCAGCAGGAGGTGCGAGATCCAGCTCGTCACCAGGAAGATCGCGACGCCCGTCAGCGAGATCATGATCAGCGCCGCGAAGACGCGCGGGATCTTGAGCTGGTAGCCGGATTCGAGGATGCGATAGGCGAGCCCCGACGCGCTGCCGCCGGTGCCGGCGACGAATTCCGCGACGACCGCACCGATCAGCGCGAGCCCGCCCGAAATCTTCAGCCCGGCAAGAAAATACGGCAGGGCCGCCGGCAGCTTGAGATAGCGCAGCGTCTGCCAGCGCGTCGCGCCGTGCAGCTTGAAATAGTCGACCAGGTTATGGTCGGCCGAGTTCAGCCCGAGGATGGTGTTGGAGAGGATCGGGAAGAAGGCGACGATCCAGGCGCAGATCAGCAGGGACAGGTCGATATCGCCGGCCCAGATGATGATCAGCGGCGCGATCGCGACGATCGGCGTCACCTGCAGGATCACCGCATAAGGCAAGAGCGCCATCTCCAGCCATTTCGACTGGGTGAACAGCACGGCGAGCGTGACGCCGAAGAACACCGCCGCTGCCAGCGCCATGAAGGTGATGCGCAGCGTGACCCAGAGCGAGGCCGAGAGAGACGCCCAGTCGGTGATCAGCGTCTGCCCGATCAGCAGCGGACCGGGCAGGACATAGGACGGCACCTCGTTCCAGCGGACGAGGAACTCCCAGAGCCCGAGCGCGCGGGCGCCGATGCAGAGCGGCGCCAGCAGGCGAGGCCAGGCGCTGACTGGCAAACCGAGCAGATGCGGTTCCCGGTCGACGACCGGGCGCGCCTCGGCATCGGTACCGTCATGGGCGGGGGTGGCCGTGGCAGGGGCGCTCATGAGCCGATCGCCTCCTTGAGCCGGCCGGAAGCGAGCCTGCAGAGGCTGGCATAGTCGGCCGAGGTACGGAACAGATCGTCGCGCGGATAGGGCGCGTCGACCGCAAAATCGGCCATGACGCGGCCGGGGCGTGCCGCCATCACGACGATGCGCTGCGAGAGATAGACCGACTCGAACACCGAATGGGTGACGAACACCGCGGTGAAGCGCTCCTTCCACCAGAGCTGGAGCAGGTCGTCATTGAGGCGGTGGCGGGTGATCTCGTCGAGCGCGGCAAAGGGCTCGTCCATCAGCAGGATCTTCGGCCGCATCACCAGCGCACGCGCGATCGAGACGCGCATCTTCATGCCGCCGGACAATTCGCGCGGATAGGATTTCTCGAAGCCTTTCAGGCCGACCAGAGCCAGCATCTCGGCGGCGCGCTCGGCCGCCTCGCGCTTGGGCACATGCTTCAGCGTCAGCGGCAGCATGACGTTGCTCAGGGCGTTGGCCCAGGGCATCAGGGTCGGATCCTGGAAGACGAAGCCGAGATCGGGCCGCGCCCCTGCCGTGCCGTCAGAGGCGGCACTGTTCCATTCGATCGTGCCCGTGCTCGGGCTGGCGAGGCCGGCGATCATGCGCAGCAGGGTCGACTTGCCGCAGCCCGACGGACCAAGCAGGCTGATGAACTCGCCGGCGCCGAGGTCGAGATCGACATCGCGCACGGCGAGCGTGCCGTTAGCGAACTGCTTCGAGACCCGGCGGACGCTGACCAGCGGGCTCGCGCCACTCGTCGCTGTCGCCGGGGATGTGCTCAGATAGGCCGTGTCCAAAGCCTGATAGTCCAATCGGTAAGGGCTTGTTTGGAATGGCGATAACCCGGATGAGCCGCGACGCAAAGCGCGCTGCGGTCATGCCGGGCTGTCATCCCCAGAAGGTTCCCCCCGCTCCGGCCTGCGACCGTCGCAGCGGCGGAACCCGGAGGCTATGGCGATCAGGCCTTGCCGACGCCCTTGTTGACGAATTCCAGGCTGTAGGCCTTGCGGAAGTCGACGCCGGCCGGGAGGACCCCGGCCTGGGTCATGCTGTTGTAGAAGCGCTCCCAGCGCGCATCGGTCATCGCGCCGATGCCGAGGGTGAGCGCGTCGCCGGACAGCACGATGCCGTTATCGCTCATCGCCTTGAGGGCGTAGTCGAGCTT
>JAEXUU010000199.1 GCA_023452965.1 Pseudomonadota bacterium
TCCAGTGCTTGTGGCCCTGCATGGTCTTGAAGTGGAACTTGACCCAGTAACGCTCGCCGCTGTCGTTCCAGAACGAATAGGTGTGCGAGCCGTAGCCGTTGATGTGGCGCACATCGGTCGGCAGGCCGCGATCGGACGTCAGGATGGTGACCTGGTGCAGGCTCTCGGGCGAGAGCGACCAGAAATCCCACATCGCCGTGGGCGAGCGCATATTGGTCTTCGGGTGGCGCTTCTGGGTGTGGATGAAGTCCGGGAACTTCACGGGATCGCGCACAAAGAAGACCGGCGTGTTGGTGCCGACCAGATCCCAGTTGCCATCCTGCGTGTAGAACTTCAGCGCGAAGCCGCGCACGTCGCGCTCGGCGTCGGCGGCGCCCATCTCGCCGGCGACGGTCGAGAAGCGGGCGATCATCGGCGTGACGGCGCCGGGCTGCAGCGCCTTGGCCTTGGTGTATTTCGAGATGTCGCCGGTGATGGTCAGCGTGCCATGCGCGCCCCAGCCCTTGGCGTGGACGGCGCGCTCGGGGATGCGCTCGCGGTTCTGGTGGGCCAGCTTCTCGATCAGCTGATAGTCCTGCATCAGGACCGGGCCGCGCTCGCCGGCGGTGATGGAATTCTGGTTGTCCGGGATCGGCGCACCGGCGCTCGTCCGCATGATCGGGTTCTTAGACATCGTGTCCTCCACCTGCAGCCAATAGGAACCAGCAGGCCAGAAGAGCGGCCAGGCTGGAATTGGAGGAAGTAACAGGACATTGCGACGATGATGTCCAATACCGTTTGCGCCACGTCACGATAGGTTTATCTTATAGTCATGTTCACACTGAAACAGCTCCGCTATTTCGCCGCGGTGGCACGTCATCGCCATTTCGGCCGCGCCGCCGCCGAATGCCATGTCAGCCAGCCCGCCCTGTCCCTGCAGATCCAGGAGTTCGAGCGCTTCCTCGGGACGCAGTTGGTCGAGCGCCGCCGCAATGCCATCACCCTGACGGAGGCCGGGCACGACATCGCCGAGCGGGCCAACCGCATCTTGATCGAGGCGAACGACCTGATCGACCATGCCCGGCATCGGCCGAAGCTGCTCAGCGGCCGGCTCGAGCTCGGCGTCATCCCCTCGATCGCGCCCTATCTGCTGCCGGCAACGCTGCCGCGCCTGCAGGAAAGCTACCCCGCGCTCGATCTCGGGCTGCGCGAGACGCAAACCGCGACCCTGCTCGACGACCTCGTTGAGGGGCTGCTCGATGTCGCTCTCCTGTCGCTGCCGATCGACCGGCCCGGGCTGGAGACCATGCACCTGTTCGACGACGCCTTCCTGCTGGCGCTACCCTCCGGCCCGACCGGCGACGGCACGGCGATGACGCCGGAAGCGGCGCTGGCCGGCGAGAACCTGCTGCTGCTGGAAGAGGGACATTGCCTGCGCGACCAGGCGCTGAGCTTCTGTGGACTGGCCAGCCTCGGCTCGCGCCGGCAATACGGCGCCTCCAGCCTGTCGACGATCATGCAGATGGTCGCGAACGGTTTTGGCACGACATTGCTGCCGGCGATGGCGCTGCCGATCGAGTGCCGGCCGGACATGCCGGTCAGGCTCTACCGCTTCGCCGCGCCGGCACCGAGCCGCTCCATCGGCCTGGCCTGGCGCCGAACCTCGGCCCGCAAGGCCGATTTCCATGCGCTGGGGCGCATCCTCGCCGAGATCGGCAGTTCGCTGGCCGAGGGGCGCGAAGGCGGGCTGCCGATCGAGCCGGAGACGCTGCGCCTGCCCGCGCCTCAGCGCCGCGCTTCGTAGGCCATCCGTAGAGCAAAGCCGGCGAGCACCGTGCCCATCAGCCAGCGCTGGGCCAGCGACCAGAGCGGCCGCGTGCGCAGGAACAGCGCGATGCCGCCGGCGGCGAAGGTGATCAGCGTGTTGACGCTGACGCTGACCACGATCTGGATCAGCCCGAGCAGGATCGACTGGCCGAGCACGCTGCCCGCCGCCGGATCGATGAACTGCGGCAGCAGCGCGAGATAGAACATCGCGATCTTCGGATTGAGCAGGCTCGTCAGCAAGCCCATCATGAACAGCTTGCGCGGCCCGTCATGCGGGAGGTCGCGGACATGGAAGGGCGAGCGGCCACCGGGGCGCAGGGACTGCCAGGCCAGCCAGAGCAGATAGCCGGCGCCAAGCAGCCGGAGCGCGTCATAGGCATAGGGCACCGCGAAGACGAGCGCGGTGATGCCGAAGGCGGCGCAGAAGACATAGAACAGGAAGCCGAGCGCGATGCCGCCGAGCGAGACCATGCCCGCCATCGGCCCCTGCGCGATCGAGCGCGAGATCAGGTAGACCATGTTCGGGCCGGGCGTGAGCACCATCCCCAGCGCGACCAGGGTGAAGGCCAGCAACGTCGATAGTTCGGGCATGGTGATCTCTCCGGATCCGATAGCCGAACCATGCGCAGAGCGCTCGAATCCGGACAAGACGCCACACATGCAGGAGCGGCATGGCCTATGGGCAAACGCCTGCGTCCAGCGTGGGATCGGCCGAGCTCAGCCGCGCATATCGACCAGCACGAGATCGGTATCGCCCGGCTTTACGCCAGCACCTGTCAGCATGGCGTGGACCTGGCCGCGATGATGGGTCTGGTGGTTGAAGAAGTGGACGACGAGCTGGGCCCGCGGCCGGGTGAGCTCGCGGCGGGAGATGCCGGAGACCCAGGTCAAATCGCCGGCGAGCCACTCCCGCGAGAGCCCGGCCGCCCAGTCGCCGATCACCGCGTCGGTGGCCCGTCGCTCGGCGACGAGCTCGTCCCAATCTTCGATCATGCGGGAGGA
>JAEXUU010000210.1 GCA_023452965.1 Pseudomonadota bacterium
GTGTTTCCTTCCGTCACCCTGTCTTGTCATCCCGGGCGACCGCAGGGAGACCCGGAATCCATGCCTGAACCGTTCCGGAATGGATCCCGGCTCTGCACCGCTTCGCGGCTTGGCCGGGATGACTAGCTTCTGGATGATAGCGCTCGCCTTGGCCGCGCGGAGCGTGATATCCGCACAAGCACCTTTTCGCAGATGCACAGGTTGCCAGATGTCCAGCCGCCCCGTCATGCTGATGATCCTCGATGGCTGGGGCTGGCGCGACGACGCGAACAACAATGCCGTCCTTCTGGCGAAGACGCCGAATTTCGACCGGTTCTGGAGCTCCTCGCCGCACGCCTTCCTGCGCACCAGCGGGCTGGATGTCGGCCTGCCCGAGGGGCAGATGGGCAATTCCGAAGTCGGCCATCTCAATCTTGGCGCCGGCCGTGTCGTGATGCAGGACCTGCCGCGCATCAACCAGGCGATCACGGACGGCAGCCTGAAGCAGGCGCTGGAAGCCAGCGGCCTGATCGCCAAGCTGAAGGCGAGCGGCGGCACCTGCCACCTCGTCGGCCTGGTCTCGCCGGGCGGCGTGCACGCCCATCAGGACCATGCAGTGGCGCTGGCGAGGCTCCTGGCGGAGGCCGGTGTTCCGGCCGTGATCCATGTCTTCACGGATGGCCGCGATACGCCGCCGCGTTCGGCCGGCGACTATGTCGCGGCGCTCGAGGCGGCCCTGCCGGAGCAGGTGAAGGTCGCGACCCTGTCTGGCCGCTATTACGCGATGGACCGCGATAATCGTTGGGAGCGGGTCGAGCTCGCCTGGAAGGCGATGGCGCTCGGCGAAGGTGAGCAGATGCCGACCGCAGCCTCGGCGATCGAGGCTGCCTACGCAGCCAATGTCAGCGACGAGTTCATCAAGCCGGCGGTGATCGCGGGCTTCGGCGGCATGAAGGACGGTGACGGGCTGCTCAGCTTCAATTTCCGGGCCGACCGCATCCGCGAGATCCTGGCGCCGCTGTTGTTCGCCGAGTTCAGCGGCTTCCCGCGGTCCAAGACGCCGAAACTCGTCGCCGCCGTCGGCATGACCTCCTACAGCTCCGAACTCGATCCGCTGATGCCGGCGCTGTTTGCGCCGCAGAGCCTGGCGAACGGGCTCGGTGAGACGGTGGCTGCGGCCGGGCTGAAGCAGATCCGCTTCGCCGAGACCGAGAAGTATCCGCACGTCACCTATTTCTTCAATGGCGGGCGCGAGGAACCTTATGAAGGTGAGGCGCGCAGCATGACGCCGTCGCCGAAGGTCGCGACCTATGACCTCCAGCCGGAGATGTCGGCACCGGAGCTGACGGAGAAGGTCGTCGCCGCGGTCGAAAGCGGGACATACGACCTGTTCGTGCTGAACTTCGCCAATCCCGACATGGTCGGCCATACCGGCGTGCTGGCGGCGGCGATCAAGGCGGTCGAGACGGTCGATGCTGGCCTGGGCAAGATCGCGGGCGCGATCCTCGCCAAGGGCGGCGCGCTCTTCGTGACGGCCGACCACGGCAATGCCGAGCTGATGGTCGATCCGGTGACCGGCAATCCGCACACCGCGCACACCACTTTTCCGGTGCCGGCAATGGTGATCGGCAGCGATGCCAAGGCGCTGGCCGAAGGCCGCCTCGCCGATGTCGCGCCGACGCTGCTGGCGCTGCTCGGGCTGAAGCAGCCGGTCGAGATGACGGGCGCTTCGCTGCTGCGCTGACGCCGGCTGGTCCTTCTGGCGGGATCAGCCTGCTGCGACTGCTGCGCCGCTCTGGGTAAAGAACGAGCCCTGCGCGGCGAGGGCGCGGCTCGCGGCACGCATAGATTCCGCCTCTCCGCGTCCGATTTCGTCGAAGCGGCTCGCGAGCTCGTCCAGGGCCTGCACGGCTCGGCCGGGCTGCTCTGCCGCATTGGCGATGCGCGCCAGAGCCAGCCGGATGGCGTGCGCTGCCGCCGGCGCGAGATCGGTTTCCGCCAGCATGGCGCGCAGCCGCAGCACCGCCATGCCGACTGCGAACACGGCGATGCCGCCGTCCTCCTGGGTGCTCGCCCGCTCGCCCGCCTGCTGCGACAGGAGCACCAGCCGCAGCAGCCGGTGATTGAGCCGGGCCCGCCAGGTCGCGGCGCGCAGCGCCGCCTCGGGCGCGCTGCAGAGATCCTGCAACTCATTCAGCATCATGCCGGCGAGCACCTGCAGGCGCTGGCGCGCATTGGTGGGGAAGATGGTGCGGAAGGCGATCAGGGTCAGGAACGGCGCCGACACCACCGCGAGCGCGGTGAAGACGGTGCTCGCCAGATCTCCCTTCAGCGGCAGAGCTGGCTGGGAGAGCAGCAGCAGGGCCATGCAGTAGTCGATCGAGCCCAGCATCGTGCGCCGGTGCGCCATCGGCAGCGCGCCGATCATGATGAAGGGCATCAGCATCAGGACGAGTTCGAGCTCGCTCGTTGCGTGCGGCCAGACCAGCCAGCGGCAGGCGAGCGCGGCCAGGGCGCCGCAGGCCTGTCCGACCAGCACCTTGCGCATGATCAGCGCCGGATTCTCCCAGGTCGAGAACAGCGTCACCATCACCGAGGTGCCGAGCAGCAGGAGGGCGCCGGCCTGCCAGCCGGTGACCACCCAGATCGTGCCCAGGCCCAGCATGATGCCGCTGGCGCGCAGGGCGGCCTGGCGGGCGCCGACCCAGTCGCGATGCAGGATGACCGGGTG
>JAEXUU010000238.1 GCA_023452965.1 Pseudomonadota bacterium
GCGGTAAACAGGCCAGCGAACGGGTCTGTATCAATGTCTGTATCGGCGAGGTGGCCGACCACGGCATCGCAATAGGAGCCGGCTGCCTCCTTCTTGATCTTCGTCAGTTCGCTCAAGAGCTGGTCGAGCGCGCTCATGCCATTCTGAAACGCTCCCATGCTGGCGGCGGCGGTGGCACTGCCGCCCTTGGCAATCGCCCACCAGTCTTTCAGCACGGGCTCCTGCGTTTGCTCCGACGCGCTCAGCCACGCACAGATTTCTTCGGCGTTCAGAAACCAGAGCGGAAGGCTGAACTCCTTGCCATTGAGGTAGATGCGATCCGGCAAGCGTTGCGCCGCTTCAGCCGTCGGGAAGGCCTTGGCATACTCGCCATTGATGTCGAGGATGAAGACGTGCGGCTCCTCGGCCGCGCCATCGAGCGCAGCCATCGCCTTCTGGATCAGGCTCGACACCGAGAAGGATTTGCCCGAGCCGGTATTGCCCACGATCGCGAGCGGCCGCGAGAACAGGTCGTTATAGGAGGCCCGCACGACGTTGCGGTCTTGGCCGGTCGGGAATCCGATCTTCAGATCGCAATCGAAATCCTTCGCGTCATAGTCCTCTGGCTTGTTGCGCCGCGGTGGTATCTCGAACACCGCGCGAAGGATGTCCGGCGATCCGATCTCCGCGGGAGTGTCGAGTGTTGGCAGCACCGAGATGCCTGGACTGAAGGTAGGCTCCTCGTCCTTGTGCTCGATCGTGCCCAGCAGCTGTACGCTGGCAACGCGGCGTGGTTTCATCAGTTCGAGGTTTAGATCGTCCCCGCTACCGGGATCGAAGGTCTCGCGAGCTTCCAGATCGGTGATGATGCCGATGACCGTTTCCCCCGCACCGAGCGAGAAGGTCAGATAGGCGTTGATTGCGATGGCCGCCTGCACGCCGTCTAGCGTGGCGCGTAACGCCGACCGAGTTTCGGGCAGCAATTCGACCTTCACTCGGAAGCCTTGAACCGACACGATGTGCCCGACGAGGCGCGGATTATCCATCCGCGCCCTCCGTGTCCGCTCCGGCTGATGTTGCGGACGAAGCGATCTGCTTTTCGAAGCGGCGCAAGCGAAGGAAGTCGTCGAGCCACTGCACGTCGGGCATCACCGTTCGCGCAAAGTCGTCGAAGGTCGCGAGCTTGAATGGTGTTGCTGAGAAGGCATCCGTCGTCGGACATAGGACGAAGGCGCGCTTACCGAGATCCTTGTATCGCCGGATGCGTGCGATCACCGGACTGTTCGGATTTGGTTCGACTACCAGCATCACAAGCGACGGATTCATGAGCGCATTCTCGATGATCCGGCTGACATGATCGTCGCCGAAGCCATAGCCCAGCACGAGGAGGAAGGTCTGGGGGATGCCGAGCCGCACCTGAAAGGACCGGAAGAGGTGAGCGTAGGGCATCGCAAGCGTCTGAGCGAATTTGTTCGCGGTCGGTAGAATCCCGACCGAAGGCGTCCCTCCGACCAGAGACAGAAGCGACGCGGCTTTCTGCTCGGCCGTCATGGCGGCGTAGGTCTGAAAAGGGGTCAGATCAGGATGACGCGCGCGCATCTCGGTGCCCTGCTCGAACCAGTGGATCGAGCCGTGGAGCTTGTAGAAATGCAGGAACTTGTCGAAGCGCCGTACACGGCCCTCCGCCACCTCGCCCGGATAGTAGATGTCCAAACCATAAACGGAAGGGTCGAACCGGCCGGCTGCGCGGCCGGTGAAACCGTCAAAATACTGGACGCCGAGCAGCTCCAATGCCTGCTCGAAAAGCGTGTCGTAATTGAGCGTGAAGAGATGGGTGCGTCCGAGGTTGCTATCGCGAGCCACGAGTTTGGATAGAAATGCAAGATGCGGCACGATGCCATCAGCGGACGCGGCCAGCCCCGTATCAGGGAGCGAAAGCGCGCACTCGGCGAAAATCGCCATGCGAAGGCGATCGACGAGCCAACGCAGATCGGCGACGCTGGGCGCCGGCGTACTGGGCCACGTCACGGCGGAAAATGGTCCGCCCGTAGACTCCGCGACGACCAGAGCATTGGCGACGAACGAAAGCCATGCCTCGAAACCGATCGGGTCATCATCGTCGAAGGCGGCGAGAAGGACAGCGTTCTTGCGGGCTTCGATGATAGCAGCGACCGAGGCGGGGATGTCGGGCAGCGCCTGGATCGTGGCGAATACAGCCGTTTCGAGATTGGCCATCGTCTTACCGCCGACGGAAACCGACGTGCCCGATCCCGTCAGAACGACGAGATTCTCCATTCGTAGCCATTCGGATATGAGCGCTTGAAGGCGGACACGCCCCTGCTTCTGATCGAGACCCGCCAGTAGGTTCCCGATGCCGCCGTCTTCAGCGAGGCCAATGAGCTGATATTCGATAGGTGCCGGCGGCACGGTCGTCATAATATTCCCCCAGTCAGTCCCCGCGATCGTGACTGGCCTTAGCCGAATACCTCCGAGCCTGCACCACGCATATCCATCACGAGCTTTTCGGCGAACCGGCTCGCTATTCGATGAGGAGCATGATTTGCTATTCCCGAGCTGATGCCGGGGCACGATTCTTGATAGCGATCTTCACACCATCGGCGCACATTGTCGCGGAGCGCCCGGTCGCTAAGTATGAACGCTGCGACGCTGACACCGATCACCATCCGTCGAATGGCGGTAAACGGATAGCGGCTTGAAAGCTCCAATCCGTAATCGCGCGCGCTCAGCATGGTGTGAGCTTGCCAACGTGTCTCTGGGCGGTGTCTGAAAAACTGCTCCACAGCTTCGATTTGGCGATCTGATGGAAGATCGGAGTTCAGACTACCAACGACCGGGAACGTCTGCTGGACCGTAAAGGTCTCGACGTCGCCCTCACGTCCAACGAAGCGGACAATCTTCTGCCGGCGGCGATTAGCGGGCCGGTTCTTTCGGCGATAACATTTGCCCGCTGCTGCAAGGTCGAGCGTGAATTCTTGCCTGGCCGTTAGATCGTGAGATTCTATCGTCATGTCGCCATGCCTCCGGCGAAATATGGAAAGCGGGTTGCTTACAACGCGGCCGTGGTGTCGCTGGGTACATCGTCGCGACCGACACGCGCTGGCATAGATCTCGGTGATTTACCGCAGGGCGCGTCTCCTGGCTGCAATCCAGTTCAAGTGACATCGGCGGATGCCGACAAACTCATTGCGCTACTCGGCACGGAGTATTTGAGACGGTCATGCATTTACCGAACTAAGCCGCCAGAAGATCAATCGAGGCGGATCGCCGAGCGCAGCCGCATGTTGAGACGATCCACCATCCAGACAAGACTTCCGCGCCAAAAACCGTACAACCGTGCCTGATGGCTGCGGTACAGCATTGCATGGCTCAACTGGGCCAGTCTTCCTCTTATCGTCGTTCCCTTGAATAATCCGTATTTTCCGAGTGAGCCAAAAGCATCATATTCGGCAAGCGATACGAGAGAACCGAAATCCCGATAGTTAAAATCAGGCGGCCGCTTTCCACGCGAGATGACGGCGGGAAGATGACGAATCAAATGCTGCGCCTGCTGGTGGGCGACCTGCGCCGTTGGCGGCAGGGGACGTTCCCCTTGGGACAAGGTAAGGCTTGAGCAATCTCCGAGTGAAAAAATGTTTGGGTCCTGTGTCGTCTGCAGTGACGGCAGCACGACAAGTTGGTTGCCTCGGGTGCTCTCGAGTCCATCGAGATTGGTCAGAAAAGCGGGCGCTTTCACGCCGGCAGCCCATACTTTGAGAGACGCGGTGACCGTTGGGCCATCGTCAAGCTCGAAGCCTTCCGTCGTTGCCGCACTGACCTTAGAGTTAGTCATCACCCTGATGCCGATACTCTCAAGCCTCTCCTCCGTTGCCTGCGAGATGTCGTCTGGAAAGGCCGGCAACAAGCGTGGCCCACTCTCGATCAGGGTGATCCTGATCCGGGATGATAGTGCTGGGGCGCCGTAGGCCTCCGCGATCTGCGTGAGTTGCATTAGTTCGGCCGCGAGTTCGACGCCGGTCGCGCCACCGCCTACTATTGCGATGGATAAGTCCTGTTCCTGCGCGACGGATTGCAGCATCCGAATACGGACTTCACGGTTGAATGCGTCAGCCTGCAAGCGGGAATCAATTTTGAAGCAATATTCCTGTACACCAGGTGTTCCGAAGTCATTGGCCTCGCTTCCAACCGATATGACGAGAGTGTCGTAGGCGATTTCCCTTGCAGGAACGAGCAACCGACCATCTGGAGCATGGAGCGGAGCGAGGCCTATCGTGCGATTGGCCCGATTGAGACTGCACATCTCGCCAGGCTGATATTCGAAGCCAGCATCTCGGGCTTGTGCGAGATAAGGCGTCTGCTGTTGAGATATATCACGTGTACCTGCCGCGATCGTGTGAAGCATCGGCTTCCAGATATGGGCGGAATCACGATCGACCAATATGACAGCCGGCATACTCTGATCGTTCTTCGACCGGCGTCCGAGCGAGGTGGCAATTTCGACCCCTGCTACTCCACCACCCACCACAACGATCCTTCTGCGCCGCCTGTCGACATTCATAAACGATCTCCAGATTGACATTAGGTTAGTGATAGCTCACATAAATCGAATGTCCAAATCGAATATCGCTGCACGCCGTGGCCGACCGGCCGATCCTCAGGCACGTGCTAAGCGTCGCTCACAGATTCTGGAGGCTGCGCATCGATGCTTTGCGCGGAAAGGGTTTCACCTTACGACCGCCGCGGAGATCAGTGCTGAAGCCGAGATAAGTGTTGCCGGCCTCTATCAGTATTTTCCGAGCAAAGACGATCTCATTCTAGCTCTGATCGAGTTAGATCTCGCCGAAAGCGTTGGCCTCATCGAAGTTCTGATGGCCAGTGAGAACTTTTTTGATGGTGCTGAAAGCATACTCCTCTTGGCTATGCAGGACGAACGGCAGCAAGCCATGTCGCGCCTTCGGCTAGAAATTATAGCTGAAGCGAGCCGCAAACCGGAAATTGCTGAGATTGCGATCTCCTGCGACCAGCGTTTTACCACGGCGATGGTTCGAGCCGTCACTTTGGCACAAGCAAAAGGCCAGATCGCAAGTTCAGTCGATCCGTATGAGCTAACGATCGCATTTAACTGTATAATGGATGGGCTGTTCGGGCGCATTTGTTTACCCGGTTACGCTCGCGCTCAGTTAGTGACTGCTTGCGTCGATATGATGCGCCGCGCCGCCGTACCAATCTGATTTCTAAGGACTAACACATGTCAAACACGGCCATAGATTGCGTGCCATATATTAGTAAGGCCTCAGTTATATCAGTTCGCCGCTGGCTGATGATAGGGTCAGTTGTGCTGGCATCAGGGCAACTCGCCGGGTGTGGATCATCCCAGCCAGAACCTGCGCCGCTCAGGACGGCTCTCACGGCGACGGTGCAGCAAGCTAGTTCAAGCGACACCCAGATCACTGGCATCGTCCGATCATTGGGGTCTTATGATATTGCCCCCGAGAATCCTGGGCGGCTTGTTCGGCTAAGAGCAAACATCGGCGATAGGGTCGCGCAGGGTCAAATTCTTGCAGAATTCGACGCGGAGCCATTCCGACTTCAGGCGTCCCAGTCCCGAGCGCAGATGCAGGCCGCGAATGTTGATCTGGATGCTGCCCGCCGTGAGGCAAAACGTCTTGAAGGGCTTGTTGAGGCTGGCGCGGCGGCGCGGCAGGATCTTGATGCCGCAAGGACAAACGTCAGCCGTGCGGAAGCACAGCAGCGGGCTACCTCCGACCAAGCTGCGCTGAATGCCCGTGCCTTGGCAAAAACCCAATTACGCGCGCCCGTGGCCGGGGTGATTACGGCTCGTCAAGGCGAGCTTGGCGCCATACTTCCGGCTGGGGCCCCCGTGTTCTCGCTGGAAGGTGCGGGTGAACGCGAGATCGTTGCTTCGGTCTCCAGCGCGACGGCCGAACAGCTACGCATCGGAACGATCGTGCGTTTCAATATCGGTGGTTCGGGCGGGCAAGCTCGATTGTCCGGCCTTTCTCCGCGATCTGCCGGTGTGGATGCACAGACAGCGCGGTTCACCATCGTTTCAGGCACCGCAGCACCCGGAGCGGCCGTCGAAGTTCGCTTGCCAGCCGGAGGAGCCACCAACGGCGATTTGATGCTGCCTTTGTCGGCCGTCATCGCTGACCGCTCCGGTGCCCGCCGGGTTGTCGTTGTCGGTCAGGACGGTCGAACGACGGCAGAACCGGTTCAGATCATCAGCGTCTCCTCTGCGGGCGCGCTGGTGCGGGGACGGTTATCTCCTGGCCAGCGCGTCATTGCCACTGGCGCTGAACTCATCAAGGCTGGCGAACGTGTTCGCCCGCTCACCTTCACGCCTTGAACGCGGTAGGCATCATGTCCCTCACTGAAATCGCCATGAAGCGGTCACGCTTCACTCTGACCGGCGCCGTCGCCTTGCTCATCGCAGGCTTGGTGATCCTGATCGGATTCCCCGCCACCGAGGAGCCGACCGTCCCGTTTCGGGCTGCCACAATTGAAGCCTATCTTCCGGGCGCAACACCTGAGCGTCTGGAGAGCCTAGTGGCCAAGCCGCTCGAAGAGCGTGTGCGAACCGTTGCCGAAGTCAAAAAAATGGAAACGACTCTGCGCCCTGGCGTGGTGATCATGACCATTGCGCTTCACAGCAATGTCAGTCCTCAGCGCGTAAACCAGGTCTGGCAGACCTTGCGCGCTCGAAGCCAGGAGGCCGCAGCGCTCTTCCCGGCAGGCACGATCGGCCCAGTCCTCAACGATTCCTGGGGCCGGGTATCAGTTATGACCCTTGCGCTTACTGGCGAAAGTTACAGCCAGGGTCAGCTACAGGAAGCTGCGCGCGCGGCACGATTGCGGTTGCAAGGCGTGACCGGCGTTGAGCAGGTCTCGCTTCACGGTGTGCGTGAAGAACAAATTTACATTGAAATATTGCCAGCGCGC
This sequence comes from Pseudomonadota bacterium, assembly GCA_023452965.1. Next base: position 6,958 of record JAEXUU010000238.1, read on the forward strand.
CTCGCTGCGGCTGGCATCAGCCTGGAAGCCGTCGCCAAGGCGATCGGTGATCGGAACATGGTGGTGTCGGCCGGCGAGCTCGATGTGTCCGGACGCACTCTGATGCTTGATGCCTCCGGTCAGCTCAAGACAGCCTCTGCGGTCGGGGCTGTACCCGTCGCCCTTCCAGGCGGAGGTTCCGTCCCGCTTTCCACGATCGCCAAGATCGAACAACGCCCCCAGGACCCTCCGACGGCTGCTGCCGTTTTCGACGGCAAACCGGCGATCGTACTCGGCGTCTCGATGCGCACGGGCCTGAACGTCGTCGATTTCGCTGACGCGCTCCGCGCGGGAGTCGCCTCCGCACAAGCAGACCTCCCGATCGGGATGACCCTTTCCCCGATCACCGATCAGGCGGAGGTCGTGGGCCACAATCTGCAGAAGGTCGGCAAGATTTTCGCGGAGACGGTCGTCATCGTCATGGGTGTCGTCGTCGTGTTTCTCGGTTGGCGTGCTGGATTGGTCACCAGTGTGATTGTGCCGCTAACGGTCCTCGGCACTCTTCTGGTGATGAGCGTGCTTGGGATCGAACTGCACCAGATCTCAATCGCCGCCATCATCATCGCGCTTGGTATCTTCGTCGACAATGCCATCGTGGTAGTCGAGGATTATCAGCGACGTATTGGAGATGGCGAAGCCGCCGAATCCGCTGCTATCCATGCGGGCAAGACTATGGCCGCGCCGCTGCTGGTTTCGTCTCTGGCTATCATCCTGGCCTTTACCCCGCTGGTGGCCGGGTCGAGTGAAACTGCCGAATACATGCGCAGCCTCGCTATTGTTCTCGGCGTCACATTACTCCTGTCGTTGTTTCTCGCCCTGACGGTCGTGGCACTACTCTGCAAGATGTACATCAAAGCCCCTCACGAGGAGCATGAGAAGGACGACTGGATCGGGCGGCTCAGGCGCTGGTACGGGCGCAAAGTACTAATCATTGTCGGCCGTCCAGCAACTGTAGCTGTCGCAATGGTTGCGCTCCTCGCAGGGGCGACCGTCCTCAATGGCCTCCTGCCTCAAGGGCTGCTGGGTCCGTCTGACCGTGCCCAGGTACAGATTCCGATTGAGATCGCCCCCGGAGGCGCCACTCGGGAAAGCCTGAGGGTGGCTCAGGAAATCTCGGCAAGGATAAGCGATCGGAAGGCGCATCCGGAAGTCGTCAGCAACGTGGTTTATGTCGGCGACGGTGGACCGCGGTTCATTCTTGGCCTCAACCCGCCTCTGCCGGCTGGCAACCGCGCCTACGCCGTCGTCAATCTTGCCAAGGGCGCTGATAGCGATGCTGTCGTGCGCGAACTGCGCGACGATCTCACCACCCGTTTTCCGCAGGCGCGTATCGAGCCCAAGCGCTTTTCCCTGGGGATGTCGGAAGCCGGCAAGGCGGTGTTCATTCTTACAGGGCCCGATCGCGACACATTGAGCAAGGCTGCCGAGAAGCTCAAATCGGCACTGCGTACAGTGCCGGGGACGCTCGACGTCCGAGATGATGCTGAAACGGTGATCCCGCGCCTTGTCGTAGATATCGATCGCGCACGCGCGGAAGCCGCCAGCGTCACGCCGGCCGACACGGCGCGTGCCCTGCAAGCGGCTTACTCGGGGGTAACGGTCACCACATTGACCCGTGGCGAACTCACGACCCCGGTCGTATTGCGCGCCGATGCGACGCTGCGCCTTTCGCCCGACGCAATCTCGGCGACGCTGGTCAAGCCGGGCGTTACGCTTGGCGATATCGCGACAGTGCGCCTGGCCGATCAGGACAGCGTTTTAAATCGCCGCAATCAATACCCCACGATTATGGTTAGTGCGCGCCACCCCACTCTGACGGCCCAGGCACTGACCAGCAAGGTCGCCGACGCGGTCGCCAGCCTCGACCTGCCAGCCGGGCATTCGGTGATCCCGGGGGGTGAGATCGAAGAATCTGCCGAAGCCAATGGCGGCCTGATCCAGTATTTGCCGATAGCACTCTTCGGCATGGCCGGACTGTTCCTGTGGCAGTTTGGTAGCGTCAGGAAGACGATGATCGTCATGGCCTCGATCCCATTCGTCATCATTGGGGCGACCTTGGGTCTGTTCCTCGCCCGTCAGGAGATGAACTACACCGCCACGCTCGGTCTGCTGGCGCTGGCTGGAATCATCGTCAACAATGCGGTTCTACTGCTCGAACGAGTAGTCGAGGAGCGGGCCAACGGTGCCGGTCATGTCGATGCCATCGTCCGTGCAGCGGAGGTCCGTTTGCGCCCGATCATCATGACCAAGCTTACCTGCATTGTCGGTCTTCTGCCGCTGTTCGCCTTCGGCGGCGATCTTTGGCGACCGATGGCAGCCGCGATGATCGGAGGCCTGGCGCTCGGCACGCTTATCACTTTGGTCCTGATCCCGGCGCTCTATTCGCTGTTGTTCCACCGCCTGCCGGCTTTGCGAACCCGTTCTGCCCCGCCTCAGGAGGCTTTGTCATGAGATCGCAAGTTGTCTTACTCGCTTCGGCTGCGCTCGCGCTAAGCGGTTGTGTCAGTCTCTCTGAGCGAACACCAGTTCCCCCGGTGATGCCGACCTGGACGGTGATTGCAGAAGGACAGAGTGCCCAGCCGGTCGTTCTGGACTGGTGGCGGGCATTTAATGACCCGGTGCTCGATACATTGGTCAGCGATGCGTTGGCGCGCAATGCCGATCTCGCCGCCGCTGCCGCAAACCTCAAAGCGGCTCAGGCACTGGTTGGCGAAGCGAAGGCCAGCGCTCTGCCAGGTGGATCGGTTGAAGCTGGCGTCTCCAGCAGGCGCGTTGCGGGATTAGCCCAGCCCCCATTTCCGGGGGCGCCTGATCGCTATCCGGACCAGAATCTGGCAAATGTCGGAGTCACGCTCGGGTGGGAAGTCGATCTGTTTGGACGCATCTCCGCGAACCTCGCAGCAGCACGCGCTCAGGAAGGTGAAGCTCTATGGCTGCGCCGGCAGACAGAGGCTGCGGTAGCGGCGTCGGTTGTCCGCGCTTATGTGGAGAATCGCTACGCTGCCGAGCAAGAGCTGCTGGTGCAGAAGCGCATCGCCGCGCTGGAGGCAATTTCACTGAGTGTCGATAAAGCGGAAGCGCTCGGTGCCGCTTCACGCATAGATCGCGAGGCGGCAACTAGTGCGCTTGCCCTGGCGCGAGGTCAGTTACCTGACCTTGTCGCTTCACGCCGCAATAGCGCACGACGTCTGTCGATCCTTGGCGGGCGCGTGCCTGACCCCAATCTGGCGCCAGGCAGTCTACCCATCGCTCCCAGCGTGCTTGATGCCGGCGATCCGGCAGCCATGCTGCGCCGACGACCCGATGTCGGCGCAGCCGAGCAGCGGCTTGCTGGCACTGTGGCACAAGCGCGTATTGCGGTCACAGATCTCTATCCACGTATTTCGCTAGCCGGAAATATCGCGCTTTCAGCTCGGCCTGACCGGCTCGGCGATGATGGCGCCGTAGGATTTGCGGTTGGGCCGAGCCTGATCTGGGGTTTGTTTGATATGCCCCGGCTACTACGCCGGGTGAAATCTGCTGATGCTAGATCGGAAGCCGCGCTTGCACAGTGGCAGGCCGTGGTTCTGGCCGCACTCGAAGAGTCCGATAGCGCCTTGGAGGCTTGGAACTCAAGTCGGTGGGCCGCCAATGAGGCAGAAATTGCCGCGCGCTCTGCCGAGCAAAGCGCTGAATTGGCGACAGTTCGGGAAAATGCGGGTCAGATTTCTGCTCGTGCACGGTTGGGCGCGCAAGTCGAAGCACTGGATGCAAAGTCGACCGCCTTGGCCCGGCGAGTTCAGAAAACGCAAGGCTGGATAGCCGCGCAGCTCGCGTTGGGAGCAGGCTGGCGCGACATCCGCCCTTAAGTTCAATAATCAAAATCCCGTGGTGCAATGAACCATCATTCAACGACGTCATTTAATAAGGGAACTAAAAATGCATCCTTTCTTTCCCTATGCTGCGTTGACGGCTGCTATTATATGCGAAGTGACCGGCTCGACTTTCATGGCAAAATCTGAGCAGTTTACTCGGCCAATTCCGACACTTTTGATGGCATTATTCTTTGGGATGTCATTTTACTGTTTGACGCAAGCGCTCCGCGTTATCCCTCTTGGCATAACATATGCAATTTGGGCTGGATGCGGCATCGTTCTCACTGCCATCGTGGGGGTTGTTGTGCTCCGCCAGGCTTTGGATGTGGCCGCGATCATTGGCATCGGCCTGATCGTTTCAGGCGTGGTCGTTATGCAGGTCTTCTCAACCTCGTCCGGGCATTAATTTGCCGTTCAATATCCGGCAACTTCGCTACGCTATCGCGGCAGCAGATCACGGTTCCTTCTATCGTGCGGCACGTGCCCTAGATGTCGAGCAATCGACTCTGAGCCGGGCTATCCTGAAGCTGGAACACTCTATCGGCATGTCTATTTTTGAGCGCTCGCGTTCAGGTGTCACAACAACGCTGGCTGGAAGCACCTTCATCCGCAGCGCTAAGCCGATGGTAGACACAGCCGATAAGTTGGTAAAAATGATGCGTGCAGCAGGTCAGGGCCGTGCTGGTGGCCTGATGATCGGACACAACAGTTCCGTTTCTGCCGGCAATTTGCGTGCAACGATATTGAATTGGATCGAAACTCACCCGGATGTTGATGTGGGGTGCGTTGAATCCGACAGAAGTCTACTTCTGGCCGGACTGAATACTGGAGAAATTGACATCGCAATCTTGATGGGCGTTGCGGGGCAGAACGGATTTCGCTGCGAACCGGTGTGGAGCGAGCGAATGCTCGTTGCATTACCCGAGTCGCATCCACTCGCGAACCAAGATGTCGTGCACTGGACTGATCTTCGGGAAGAGCGCTTCCTATTACCAATCACCGACCCTGGCCCAGCTATTCGCGATATGCTGCTTGGCCGTCTGGCGTTGTCCGGCAGTAAGCCCGATATTCGAGTATTGCGGTCGAGCCGAGAGACTGTGTTGAGCATGCTAGGCGTTAGCTCTGGCGTGAGCATCGTTTGCGAAGGTTCGACCGGCGCACTGTACCCTGATGTTGTGTATCGGCCAATACACGGGGAACAAGGGCCGGCACTAACTGGCTTTTCCGCCTATTGGTGCGAAGACAATATCAATCCGACTATTCACCGTTTCCTCGGATTCATCAAGAGTCGCTACGCGCTAACCTTTGATTTCTCGACAAAAATACAGTAATTTACACAGAATTTTCTGGAGATATCTACTATGTCTCACAGCAAGACAATCATTATCGTGTTAGTCAACTTGGCCATCGGTTTTGCGGGAGGCTTTGCCTTACGACCGCTGATTGCGCCGATCCCTCAAGCGAGGATTACCGCCACCGGGGCAGCGGTGGCCAAGGCATCGGACGACGCACGCGGCACACAGTATTTCGTCGCTCATATCGACGAGGCTCGACAGTTGGTGGCCGGATGTCGTGACGGCTCGGTCCGTGGCGGCGAATGCGCCACGGCCGAAGAAGCGATCATCAAGGTGGATGCTCAGGATCGCCGCCGACGCTTCCTGGGTAACTGATGGCAGCGAGGCGGTCAGCTCTTCGAGGTATCCCGTCGCCGCGAGAATCCTCGGTCGCTCGCCATGAACTTCGCCAGCATTGGCGAGACGAGCTTCTCAGGAACGATAGCATCCCCGCCGGTCTCGGCCGCAAGCGCGGCGGCGTAGGCCGTGAGATCGCGGTGAACAGCGGCAGGCAACTCCACCGTGAGCTTGACGGGGCGATCGTCGGCCAGCGGCCCGAGCTTCAACTTCGTCATCGCGTTACTCCGATGGGTTCGAGCACCAAGTCGCGGGTCAGCACCACGCGCAGCGGATGCCCCGGCCGGATGGTGAGCGTGGGCGGCACATTGAGCTGCCGACGCACGATCTGCTGGCCGGTCTGGTTGATGGTGTCCTGCGAGCCGCGTCGCAGTGCGCGGGTCAGGTCGTCCTCGCTGTCTGCGCCCAGCTCAGCACCGACCCCCAAAAGCGTCGAAACGGCCGCCGCCTTCAGGAGATTGCCCCAATGCTGGTTGACGCGGTCCTGTAGGCCCGCAAACCCTGCGCCATCGGTGCCGGGCTGGCGCTCGAGAACGATCGAACGTCCGTCCGGCAGGATGAGCCGGTCCCAGGCCAGCAGCACGCGTGTCTGACCCGCGGCGACCTCACTGTCATACTCGCCAATCAGCCGCGCGCCCTGCGGGATGAGGAGGATGCGCCCCGTAGGGCTGTCATAGACGTTGGCCGTTACCTGCGCGGTGATCTGGCCGGGAAGGTCGGAGCGGATGCCGGTGATGAGGGCAGCCGGTATCAAGCTGCCGGCCTGCACGATGTTGGGTGATGACGGCGTGGTCAGCCTCTCGACACTGACCGTGCGCTGGTTCGGCGCCTGCGCCATGAAGGTGCGCCTTCCCGCTTGATCGCTTTGCGCCGACGCATCGCCCGTCGCCGCAGGCGCTGGAGTCGGCGCTGCGAGAACCGGCGTAACCGGGGTGTCCGGTGATGCGGCGCTTCCGCTGCCGCCGAGGAAGACCGAGCTGGTGCGGGCCGCGTCGCGCTCCTGAGCGGCACGCTGCCGAGCCGCCTCCGCCGCCTGAGCGCGCGGATCGGGCGGACCTGGCTGCGCGCCGACCGGCGGCACGGTGACATCCTCGCCGCGCTGCTGTGCCGATACGATCGGTCGGCCGAGGTCGCCGGGCAGCGGCGGGCCGAGCCGGGGCGCTTGGGCATAGTCGCGGGGCCCCGACGTGATAGTCTCGGCCGTGGCGCGGCTATCGGTGTTGTAGAGTTCCTGCGCGGCCCGATCGCTCGGCGGTCGTAGCGCATAGATCAGCGAACCACCTATGCCGAGGCCGGCGGCGACGCCGACGACGGCGAGCGCTTTACGGGAAAGCCGCATGACGCGGGGCGGATCGCCGCGAAGCTGGAACGCCGCCGGATCAGGGCGGGCCGACTGTGCGGCGGGCCGATCCTCGACGGACGGATCGTGGCTGTCGGTCACGGCCGCCCCCTCCGTCCATCGTCCCGCACGATGCGGACACGCTGCTCGGTGCGCCGGTCGCCCAGGCGCAGCTCGGCGGCAGCGAACAGGCGATCGACCACCATGTAGCGGCTTTGCACGCGGTAATTGACCAGCTCGGCGTCGCCGGCCACGCCGGTCACGAAAAGCGGTGGCATCTCGCCCTGCGAGATCCCGGCGGGAAACTCGATGAAGACCTGCCTTCCGTCGTCGAACGCGCGGGCCGGACGCCACGGCGCTCTATCGCCGTCGATGCGATAGCGGAAGTTGAGCGCCGCCACGTCCACGCCGGTCGCTACCGGTGCAGCCGCAGCAGCAGCCGCGTTGCGGCCTTGCAAGGCGATGAGCTGGTCGTGCGGATAGGTCCAGGACACTGACGCCATGTAGGTCACGGGGGTGGCGCGCAGCTCCAGATGGTAGGTGCGCCGATCCGTATTGATAATGAGGTTGGTGGCGAGGTCGGGTCGGGTGGGCTTTACCAAGATATGCACGCGGGCAGCTGCTCCGCTGCCGCTCACCGTATCGCCGATGATCCACCGCACCGTGTCGCCCGCCGCGACCGGCCCCGGCCCGACAAGCTGCTCGCCTTGCTGCAAGGCGATGTCTGTCACCTGACCGGGCGCGGTATAGACCTGATAGAGCGCGCCTTCGGTCCACGGGTATTGCTGGATGGCGTTGAGGAAGCCGTCGCGCACCGGCTGGACGCGCGCGGCATCGTTGGCGTCGCCGACACGGCGGCGCGGATCGGCGGGCTCCGGCGGTCGCGCGCGCTCCGTCACCGGCTTCAATTGACCGGGGAGCGGCAACGGCTCGGGGATCGTGACGATCTCGACCGCGCGGGGCGGCTCGGCCGCGGGTGTCGCGGCGATCGCCGGGGGCGGATCGTCCAACGCGATCACGGGCGGCCTGGCCGACGTGGTGGCGCAGCCGGCGAGCGCGGATGCGGAGACGAAGAGCGCGGCCGTGGCCACGCGGCGGATGAGTATGCCGGTCATTGCGACAGCTCCTTCGACCAATTGAGGGCGTTGACGAAGACGCCGAGCGGATTCTTGCGCAGGGCGTCGGGGGTGCGCGGCGGCTGCACGACGATGGTGAGGATCGCCGACCAGCGTTCGGTGGCGGCAAGGCTGCCGTCCTGATAATGGCGCTCGATCCAGGCGACGCGGAAGCTGTCGGGTGAGGCGCGGATGACGCTCGACACTTCCACCGCGACCTGCCCCCGACCGACATTGGCGAACGGGTCGTTGGCCCTCGCGTAATCGTTGAGCGCGAGCGCGCCGCGATCGGTGGTGAAATCGTATGCTCGAAGCCAGTTCTGACGGACGATGACCGGATCGGCCGGTATCGCGCGGACCTGCTCGATGAAGCGGGCGAGATGGAACGCGACCTGCGGGTCGGTGGGACGGTAGCCGGCCTCGGCCGGCGCGACCGCTTGGGCCTCGCCGAGCCGATCGACCTGCACGACCCAGGGGACGATATGGCCGCGCGTCGATTGCCAGACCAGACCGCCGGCCAGAACGCCTGAGAGGGACAGCGTCCCGAAGAAGGCGAGCCGCCAGTTCTTCGCCTGCACGCGCGCCGAGCCCATGCGGTCGTCCCATGCCTGCGCCGCGCGCTGATAAGGGGTGGTCGGCGCGGGCGTCTGGCCGTAGCGGATGCTCGGTCGCTTGAACATGGGTCAATCCTTCTGGCTGGTGTCGACGGACGCGCCGCTGCCGCCGCCATCGCCGGAGCGCAGCGTGTGGGCAGCGATGGTCGCGCCGTGGGTCATGGTCTGGCGGTTCTTCATCGCGGACGCCCAGGCGGGCGCGCCGGCCGGTGCGTCCGGCGACGGCGTGGAGCTGCCGCCCGAAATGGTCCCGCCGGTCGCGGTGACGGCGGCACGTCCGCCGGAACGGTAGCTATCCTTGAGCGAGGCTGCCGCCTTGCGCAGCGGCGACATGGCTGCGCCGACGGCGGCTTGTCCGACGCCGCCTGCGCCGCCAGCGACTGCGGCCGCGCCGGACTTGCCAGCCGAACCAAGCGCATAGGCGCTGTTTGCGGCCCCGGACGTGAAGGCGGCGCCTCGCGCGGCGCCACCGGCCGCGCCCACCGCAGCGCCGACGCCGAGCCGGGCCGCAG
>JAEXUU010000245.1 GCA_023452965.1 Pseudomonadota bacterium
AGGTGGAAGTCCCAGTACTTCTGGCCCTGGAGCTGCGCCTTGGCGGCGATCGCGACCCGGCTGGCCTCGACCGAATCCGGCCCGAGGATCGGGAAATCCTTGATCACGACCTTCAGCTTCGGATCGGCCTTGACCAGGTTGTTGACGTCTTCCATCGCCCTTTTGCAGAAGCCGCAATTGTAATCCATGAACTCGACGATGGTGACGTCGCCCTGCGGATTGCCGGCGATGACCGAGGTCGCGGGATCAACGAGGCTCGCCTTCTCGGCCGAAAGGGCGTTGCGCTGCGCCTCGACCTGCGCGAGCTGGTTGCGGCGCTCCAGTTCGACCATCGCCTCCTGGATCAGCTCCGGATTCTTCAGCAGCGTCTCGCGGACGAGATCGACCACGGCCTGGCGCTGCTCGGGCGTCAGCGCCGGAGCCTGGGCCTTGGCCGGCATGGCACCGAGGCCGAGCGCGGCCGCAGCGAGGCCGGCCATGGCGAGGCGGCGAAGCGGGGAAAGCAGCATGGGTGAAGGTCCTTTCAGGGCTGCGGCGGCTGGCCGCTAGCGTTGCTTGTCGGGAGGAACATAGTCGACGATGTCGCGGGCGCGTAGCGCGGCCGGCGAACCCTTCGGCAATTTGCCGAGCGCCCGGCTGGCTTGCGTATGCGCGACCGTCCAGTCGCCTTTGACGAAGGCATATTGCGCCGCCGAGAGTTCCGCCATCGCGATGTTGCCCTTGGCGGCGTAGGCGTTCGAGAGATGCTGGTGCGCATCGGCGGAATCGGGCTCGCGCGAGGCGGCGTTCGACAATTCGCGGATCGCCTCGTCGAGCAGGGCCGGCTGCCCGGTCGAGAGCAGCGCATGGCCGAGCATCTGCCGGATCAACCCGCCATTGGGCGCGAGCGCGACCGCCTGGCGCAGCACCGGCACCGCCTCGCGGGCGCGACCCGCCTCGAGCAGCGCCTGCCCCTTGAGCTCGAGGAAATAGGCGTTTCGCGGCTCTTCGGCGCTGAGCTGGTCGATCGCAGCGAGCGCCTGCGCCATCCGGCCCGAGCGGTAATCGCTGATGGCGCGGGCGTAGCGCGCCGCCATCGAGCGATCGGCCATGCCGTAGCGCCGCGCGACGCCGGCCTCGCGCTCGACGAAGCCCATCAACTTGGCGCGCATCAGATCGTGCCGCGCCTGCAGCTCCGGCGGATCGAGCTTGTTGAAATGCGGGCTCGCCTTGGCCAGCGTCTCGAGCTGGGCGATGCGCTCGGTCGGCATCGGATGGCTGAGCGTATAGGGATCGATGCTGCGCGACAGGAAGGCGCTGTTCTCGGCGAAGCGCCCGAAGACGGTGAGCATGCCCTTGGCCGACATGCCGGCAGCACCGAGATAGCGCACCGCCGCCCGGTCGGCCGCCTGCTCCTCCGAGCGCTGATAGGCGAGCAAAGAGCGGCGTACGAGTTCCTGCGGCCCGGTCAGGGCGCCCATCGCGCCTATGCCGGCATTGCCCATCGAGCCGCCGCCGCTGCGGGCGCCGGCGACCACGGCCCCCGCGCCTGCCAGCAAGCCCGCGATCGAGAGGATCTGCGCGCCCTGGATCTCCTGGCGCAGCCGGGCGAGATGCCCGCCGGCGAGGTGGCCACTCTCATGCGCCAGCACGCCGATCACCTCGTTCGGCGTCGCGGCATCCATCAGCACGCCGATATTGACGAAGATCGACTTGCCGTCGGCGACGAAGGCGTTGAAGGCGCGGTCGTTGATCAGGATGATTCGGGTGCCGCGGGCATTGATTCCGGCTGCCTTGAAGATCGGCGCCGCGTAGTCGCGCAGCAATTGCTCGATCTCGGCATCGCGGATCAGCGAGATCGAGCGCTTTTGCGCCTCGGCCGCCGCCGGGATGACGGCCGTAAGCGCGCCGCTCAGCGCAGCGACGATGCCGCGACGCGCGGAAGCCGGCAGGCTCCGGGCGGGCGATCGTGGCGGGCTGAGGGTTCGTGCGGCTGTCATGACCTTCGGTTCTTGTCGTCCGACGCGAGGCGCGCCGTCAATTCACGGCCTTGCCAGCCCTTTGCAGCACGATCGTGATGCAGGCATGGCAACCCGGCAATCGCAGCGGTGAAAACCGGCCCTCCCGGCGAAAACCCTTGTGACCCACACAAGGGAGCGATCACTATGAAGCTCGAACATCCGAGACGCACCATGTCGAAGCCCATCCTGCTCGCCTCCGCCATCGGCCTCGCCCTGCCACTGCTCTCGGCTGCGACGCCGGCCGCCGCCCAGAGCTGCGAGGCGCTCTGGTACCAGCGTAACGAGATCTACAAGGCGCAGGGCTACTGCTTCCGCACGCAACGCGGCATCCGCGCCTTCGGCAATGCCGGCTGCCAGTACGACAATGTCGAGGACGTGCCGCTCTCGGCGAACCAGCGCCGCCTCGTCGCCGAGATCCAGCGCGAGGAACGCGCCTATGGCTGCCCGCGCTGAACATCGACCATCGCCTGCCGTTTTCCGGCCGTAGCGAAACGGAGCCTTGGAACTCATCGTAGGGCTCCGGCCCTGTTTGACGGGCTCCGGAGCTGCGCGCCTTCGGCGTTAGTTCGGAATGACGGTGTAGTTTGAAGCGGTTAGCTGGCCGCCTGGAACCGGACCTCACCCGCGTTCAGGAAGCAGGCCTTGCTGAACAGCGAGAGGTCAAGCGGATTGGGCAGGCGGACGTCGGCGAGATCGGGACAGGGCTTCGTCGCCGGATCGTAGGATCGGTCGATCTGCGAGATGAAGCCCAGGATCAGCCCCCTTTCCCGCGCAAAGGCCTTGAGTGCGCTGATCTGCGCGCCAAGCTCGGGATTGCCGCGCTTCTGGTCGAGCAGTTGCAGATAGTCGACGATCGCCAGCGTGCCATCAGGCGCATCGGCCAGCACCTGCATGATGTGATCGGCATTGATCGCATCGGAATCGTCGAAGGCGAACAGCGCCTCGAATTGAGCCGGCTCGACGCCGAGCGCCCGGAAGCGGCCGAGCACGTCCCTAGCCGTATATTCCAATGTGAAGAAGACCGCCCGGCGGCCGGCCTTCATCGCCTCGACGGCAAGCTGGAGGCTCAGCAACGTCTTGCCATGCCCTGGCCTCGCGCCGATCAGCAGCAGATCTCCCGGTGCGAGGCGATCAAGGAGCCCGGCGGCGGACAACATTTCTGCCGATCTGGCCGAAAGCAGACTCCAGGTGCCGAACCCTTCGCCTATGGCGATGCGGTCGAGCGCGCGATGGAGCGGGATATTTTCCTGGCGCGCCAGTTCCCTGGCCTTGCGCTTCAAGCGGTAGACGGGTGCGGAAAGCTTCATCGGTGACCTCCTGATGCGAGCTACATCCGCAACCCCTCCTTATGCGCAGCGCTCGAACAGTCGGTTCGATGATCGGATCGGCCCTGCACGGCAGCGTGCTTCCCGATTGGAGGGTGGAGGCGCGGGCAGCGCCTGGAATCGGATCATAGCCGATCCCGCTCAGGCCGTCGCCTCGTGCCTGCTCCATTCGAAGCGCCGCAGATGGTCGACGAGCGCGCGCAGCTTAGGCGCCATGGCGCGGCGCCCGGGATAGTAGAGATAGAATCCCGCAAAGCTCGGGCAGAACGCCTCCAGCAGCGGGACCAGTTCGCCGCGTGCCATCGCCGGGTGAAAGCTCTCCTCCATGCCGAAGGTGATGCCGGCGCCGGCAACGGCGAGCTTGATCATCAGCGCCATGTCGTTGGTCGTGATCTCGGGCTCAACCGCGACGCTGAACTCCTTGTCGCCCTCCGCGAACTCCCAGCGATAGGGCGCGAGCTTCGGCGCCGGCCGCCAGCCGATGCAACGATGCGCGGCGAGTTCCCTTGGATGCGCCGGCACGCCGAAACGCTCGCGATAGGCCGGCGAACAGACCGCCAGCTGGCGCTCCTCGCCACCGATCGAAACCGCGATCATGTCCTGCTCGATGACCTCGCCGAGCCGAACGCCGGCATCGTAGCCGGCGGCGACGATGTCGAACTCCTCGTCGGTCACCGTGATGTCGAGCTCGACCTCGGGATTAGCCGCCACAAAGCTCGCGAGAAACGGCCCCGACAGGAAGCGCTCGGCGATCGACGAGACGGCGAGGCGCAGGCGCCCGCGCGGTCCGGCCCGCAGATCCCGCGTCGCCTCCACGGCGGCGCGCAGATCGGACAAGGCCGGCGCCAGATCGGCGAGAAGGCGCTCGCCGGCCTCGGTCAGGCTGACGCTGCGCGTCGTGCGGCGCACGAGCGCGATGCCGAGCCGCTCCTCGAGCTTCCTGATCGTCTGGCTGACGGCCGAGCGCGTCACGCCGATCCGGTCGGCCGCCCCCCGAAAGCTGCTCTCCTCGGCGACGAGGGCGAACACGGCGAGCGCATTGAGATCGGGCTCCATTGGTTAGAATTTCTCTCCATATCAGAAAGAACAAGGTCGCTTATCGCGACAATGCCGTGCGCCTAGCTTTCGGGCAACCGCAATTCGCGGTGACAGGAACAAGCACGGAGCTTCGACATGCCCCTCGACAAGGTCGTCCTGATCACGGGCGCCTCCAGTGGAATCGGCGCCGGCATTGCCCGCGAACTCGGCGCCGCCGGCGCCAGGCTGATGCTCGGCGCGCGACGTACCGATCGCCTCGATGCCCTCGCCCAGGAGATCCGGGCCGCAG
>JAEXUU010000261.1 GCA_023452965.1 Pseudomonadota bacterium
CCACTGGCATCTTCATCGCGGCCGCGGTTGCCGCTTTCTCCTTCGAGACGCCGGCTCGGACCCTGGCGGTAGCGTCGGCGAAGGGCATCTGGGACGCGATCCCGATCCTCTACGTCATCTGGCCGGCACTGCTGCTCTACCAGATCATGAACCAGTCCGGCGGCTACGACGCACTGCGCCATGGCATCGCCCGGATGTCCCGCAACGAGTTGTTCATCATCGTCGCGCTCGGCTGGGTCTTCACCTCGTTCCTGCAGGGCATTGACGGCTTCGGCACGCCGATCGCCGTGGTCGCCCCGCTGCTCGTCGCCTTCGGCATGAAGCCGGTCTACGCGGTCGCGATCCCGATCATCGCGCATATCTGGGCGAAGTTTTACGGCACGCTCGGCGTTGGCTGGCTCGCGACCCTGCAGGTCGTCGATCTCGACGCGGCGACCGTGTTCTCGACCGGCGTCCAGGCGGCCCTGTTGATCGTCATCCAGGCCGTGCTCGGCGGCTTCGCCGTCGTCTGGCTTTATGGCCGTTGGCCGGCCGTGCGCGCCGGCTGGCCGCTGGTCCTGATCATCGCTGCCATCCAGGGCTTCGGCCAGGTCGCCACGGTCTGGATCGACCCGGTGCTGGCGGCGTTCTTGCCGGCGACGGTCGCGCTGCTCGCGCTCTACCCGCTGTCGCGCTGGTCGCGCTATAGCCGGCCGGTCGAGGGCATCACCGAACGTCCGGCCATGCGCGAGGACGCGCATCTGGACGATCGCGGTGCCGAGCCGCCCATGGGCACCCTGACGGCGCTCGCCCCCTACGGCCTGTTGACCGTGCTGGCCACGGGCACCTCGCTGATCGAGCCGCTGCGCCAGTTCCTCGATGGGCCGGCTGTCGGCTGGGCCTTCCCGGCCGTGGCCACCGGGCTCGGCGTCACCACGGCTGCGACGGAGCAGTATTCCGCCCTGCGCTTCCTCAGCCATCCCGGCGCGACCATCCTGCTGACTGCGCTGATCGTCTGGATGATCTTCGCGGGCAAGGGCTACTTCGCGCAGTGGGCGCAGCGGACCGGCAAGGCGCAGCCCGGTGTTGTCTGGGGCCTGATCGCCAGCGCCGTGCCGGCCTCGGTGCCGATCCTCGCCTTCCTGACCATGGCCTCGATCATGAAGCATTCCGGGCAGAACACGATGCTGGCGCTCGGCATCGCCGAAGTCGCTCCGGCTTATGTCTTCGCTTTCCTGGCGAACGGCATCGGCGTGCTCGGCGCCTTCATCACCTCCAGCAGCACGTCGTCCCAGGTGCTGTTCTCGGAGCTGCAGGTCACGCTGGCGCGCGCCAAGGGCCTGCCGGAAGCGACGATCCTGGCCGCGCAGAGCGCCGGCGGCGCTATCGGCAACGCCATCGCCCCGGCCAATGTGGTGATGGGCGCCAGCACCACCGGCATCAACGGGCAGGAAGGCGCCATCCTTCGCAAGACGATCCCCTGGACCATCCTGGCCTTCGTCGTCACCGGCATCGCCACGGTCGTCCTGGTCCTCGTGACCCAGTGAACGGAGACAACCGATGATCAAGCGAATCCTGCAGAATCGCCTGTCGTACCTCAGCGTTTCGTTCCTGCTGTTCCTCGCGGCGCTGCCGCTGATCAGCATCGGAACGACCAATGACTGGCGCCTGGTTTCGACCGCCGGAATGGTCGCTCTCAGCATCGCGGCGGTGATCCCTCCGCTGCAGCGCCTCCTCTTCCCGCCGAAGCCCAACTGACGACGCGGCTTCGTCCACGAAAAGCGAAGAAAGGACATCATGATAAACGCGAACGGGCCGAGGACCGGCCGACCGGCAATCCACGCGGCGAGGGGAATGGTGAGCTCGCCTCACTACCTCGCCTCCGCCTCCGGCCAGGACGCGCTGCGCCGTGGCGGCAGCGCGGTCGACGCGGCGATCGCCATCAATGCGACGCTCTGCGTGGTCTATCCCCATATGGCCGGCCTTGGCGGCGACGCCTTCTGGCTGATCGCCGGCGGCAGCGCCAGCGGCGTCGAAGCGATCGAGGCGAGCGGCCCTGCCGCGCGTCTTGCGACACGCGAATTCTACAAGGCAAACGGCCATAGCGAGCAGATTCCAATGCGAGGCCCGCTTGCGGCGCTGACTGCGCCCGGCGCCGTCGATGGCTGGCGTCTCGCGCATGAGCGTCATGGCAAGCTGCCGTGGAAGGACCTGTTCGCCGATGCGATCGCCTATGCCCGCGACGGCATGGCGATCTCCCGCTCGCTTGCCGACTGGCTGGTGACGGACGAGGCCATCCTCAACAACGACAAGTATATGGCGCGCATCTTCCTGCCGAAGGGCAGGCCGCAGCGCGACGGCGAGACGCTGGTCCAGGCCGACCTCGCCAGGACCTTCGCCTTCCTCGCCGAGCATGGTCCGCGCGAGGGCTTCTACGAGGGGCCGATCGCGCAGGAAATGGCGAGGTCGCTCGAGGCGCAGGGCTCGCCGCTGCGGCTCGATGACATCACCGGCTATCGGGCACGCTGGGCCCAGCCGATCTCGACCGGCTATCGTGGTTACGAGGTGTTCCAGCTGCCGCCGTCGACGCAGGGCTTCGCGGCCTTGCAGATCCTCAACCTGCTCGAAGGCTATGACGTAAAGAGCTGGGGCAACGACACGGCGGCCTACTACCACCACCTCGTCGAGGCCATCAAAGTGGCGTTCGCGGATCGCGACGAGTGGCTGAGCGATCCCGCCCATGTCGACATCCCGCTCGAACGGCTCCTGTCCAGGGACTACGCCGATGAGCGCAGGAAGCTGATCGATCCCGTTGCCGCCCGTCCCTTCGATGCGATCGAGCCGGGTATCAGCTTCGGCAGCGCGGCCAAGCGGCAGGCTCCCTCGGGCGACACCGTCTACTTCTGCGCGGCCGATTCCGACGGGCTCGTGGTCTCGAACATCCAGTCGATCTATCACGACTTCGGCGCAGCCGTGGTGGCCGGCGATACCGGCATCGTCATGCAGAACCGGGGCTCGTTCTTCTCGCTCGATGCCTCGCATCCGAACAGCCTCGAACCGGGCAAGCGTACCTTCCACACCATCATTCCGGCGATGTTGATGAAGGACGGCAAGCCGGCGCTGGCCTATGGCACCATGGGCGGCGAGGGACAGCCGCAGACCCAGGCTGCGCTGCTCACCCGGATCATCGACTTCGGCTTCAACGTGCAGCAGGCGATCGAGGCACCGCGCTGGCTGATGGGGCGGACCTGGGGGACGGCGTCGCGCGATCTCGCGCTGGAGGCCCGCATGCCCGACGAGGTGAAGCGCGAGCTGCGCCTGCGTGGGCATCCGGTGAAGATCGTGGACGGTTGGGACGGCACCCTGGGCCATGCCCAGGCGATCCGCATCGACCACGAAAACGGAACCTATGAAGGCGGCGCCGATCCGCGCGGCGATGGCATCGCCCTCGGCTTCTAGGACCGCGCGCCGAAAAGCGGGGCCCGTTCTCCGCAGAGAGCCGATGCTCTGACAAGAAGCTGGATCGCCGCGTCCGACTG
>JAEXUU010000553.1 GCA_023452965.1 Pseudomonadota bacterium
CTGATCTGAGCGCGCGGGGCTAAGGCCTCGCCCGGCCGGCCGCGGCAGACCATAGGTAACCGGGCTGCGCGGTCGGGCGGTTTCGCTTCCCGGCCGAATCCGCCTCTTATCCAAAGCGTTAGAACCGGCCCGCAGCGAAAAGCGGTTCCCAGTTTTCGCCGCCTGCTCTAAGAGACCCTCCGGTTCGTCCAGTTTGAAGGTCTCAGATGGCTGATTCCAGCAGCGCCGCCCCCACCGCCAACCTGCTCAAGGGCAAGCGCGGCCTCGTCATGGGTGTCGCGAATAATCGTTCGATCGCCTGGGGCATCGCCAAGGCCGCCGCCGATGCCGGCGCCGAACTCGCCTTCACCTATCAGGGCGATGCGCTGAAGAAGCGCGTCGAGCCGCTGGCGCAGCAGCTCGGCGGCCATGTCGTCGGCCATTGCGACGTCACCGACGGCGCGTCGATCGATGCGGTCTTCGCCGAGATCGAGAGGCTCTGGGGCAAGCTCGACTTCGTCGTCCACTGCATCGCCTTCTCCGACAAGGACGAGCTGACCGGCCGCTATGTCGAGACGACCGAGGCGAACTTCACCAAGTCGCTGCTGATCTCCTGCTACTCCTTCACCGCCGTCACCCAGCGCGCCGAGAAGCTGATGACCGATGGCGGCTCGATGCTGACGCTGACCTATTACGGCGCCGAGAAGTGGATGCCGCATTACAACGTGATGGGCGTCGCCAAGGCGGCACTGGAATCGAGCGTGCAGTATCTCGCTGCCGATCTCGGCCCCTCGAAGATCCGCGTCAACGCGATCTCCGCCGGTCCGATCAAGACGCTGGCCGCCTCCGGCATCGGCGATTTCCGCTACATCCTGAAGTGGAACGAATATAACTCGCCGCTGCGCCGGACGGTTACCATCGAGGAAGTCGGCGAGACCGCGGTCTTCCTCGTTTCCGACATGTCGCGCGGCATCACCGGCGAGATCATGCATGTCGACGCCGGCTACCATGTCGTCGGCATGAAGGTGCCGACGGCTCCGGACATCACGCTCGACAAGGGCGAGTGAGCGCAGCCGCGCCGGTCATCGGACCGCGCTGAGCCACGCCGACATTGTCCCGGAGAAGCCGCGTAGCGGCGCTGCTCCGGGATCCATCGGACAAAGTGTCGAGCTTTGTGATGGGCGCCCTGTGCCCGCCTCGCTGTTCGCCGACCTAAAGACGCTGCGGCCGCCCGAGCATGGCCTTCAGCCGCGCCGTCTCCGCATCGTCCCGTTTGACGTCGCTATCCGTAGTTGCCGCCAGCAGCGTGCCGACCCTGAAACCCCCGATCATTTCATCCGGCGCAATCTCGGCAAGCGGGGCCAGCACGAAGGTGCGCTCGGCGATGCGGGGGTGCGGGATCTGCAGGCCGGGACGGTCGATCATCTGGCCGCCATAGGTCAGGATGTCGATGTCGAGCGTGCGCGGCCCCCAGCGCTCGCGGCGCTCGCGGCCGCTCTCGCGCTCGATGGCGAGGCAGAGAGCGAGCAGTTCCTCGGCCGAGAGCGAGGTCTCCAGCAGCACCGCCATGTTGCGGAATTCCGGCTGGTCGAGCTTGCCCCAGGGGGCGGTGCGCCAGACCGAGGAGAGGGCCGCCAGCCCGATCGCGTCATGGTCGCGCAGCCGCGTCAGCGCCGCGGCGAAGGCGGCAACGGGATCGCCGAGATTGCCGCCCAGGCCGAGCGTCGCCTCAAGCCTCACGCTGGAAATCCAGCTTGATGCCGACCGATTCCATCCGTCCGGGGATCGGAGGCGAAGGCTTGCGCAGGGTGACCGAGACGCGTGTCACAGGCGGGTATTGCGCCAGGATCGCATCGGCGAGGGCGCGTGCCGCGGCCTCCAGCAGTTTGAAGCGCTTTGCCGAGAAGGTCCGGGTGACGAGCGCGACGACCTCGCCATAGTCGACGGTGTCGGCAAGGTCGTCGCTGACCGATGAGGCGCGCAGGTCGCAGTCGAGGACGAGGTCCATCGAGAAGCGCTGGCCGAGGCGGCCCTCCTCGGCGAAATGGCCGTGATAGGCGTAGAGGTCGAGCGCCTCGATGAAGATCTGACCGGTCGCGCTCATGCCGTCCTCCTGATCGCCGCCCAGATCTTGAGCGCGTCGACATGCTCGTCGATGTCATGGGCCCGGATGATCGCGGCGCCGCGCATCACCCCGTAGAGATGGGCGGCGAGGGTGGCCGCGAGCCGCTCGGCCGGGATCTTCTTGCCGGTGACGAGGCCGAGCGTCGATTTCCGGGAGGCGCCGAGCAGGACCGGGCAGCCGAGCGCGTCCGGCAGCCGGTCGAGCTTCTCGATCAAGGCGAGGTTCTGCTCCGGCGTCTTGCCGAAGCCGATGCCGGGATCGAGGACGATCTGCCCGCGCGCGACGCCGGCGGCGACGGCGATGCCGATCGACTTTTCCAGGAAGCGCAGGACATCGGCGAGGATGTCGATGCTGGCATCGATGCCGTCACGGTTGTGCATCAGCACCATCGGCGCCCCGAAGCGAGCCGCGACCGCGGCGATGGCCGGCTCGCGCTGGGCTCCCCAAACATCGTTGACGATCGCGGCGCCGGCCTTCAGGGCCGCCTCGGCGACGTCCGCCTTGTAGGTGTCGATCGAGATCGGCACGGGGCTCGCCGCTGCGATGCCGGCGATCACCGGCAGGACACGGGCGAGCTCGGTCTCGGCCTCGAGACGCTCATGGCCGGGTCTCGTCGATTCGCCGCCGATGTCGACGATCTCGGCGCCTTGTTCCGCGAGCTTCAGGCCATGGGCGATGGCGACGGCAGGATCGGCGAAGAGGCCGCCATCGGAGAAAGAATCGGGCGTGACGTTGACCACGCCCATCAGCAGGGGGGCGGATCCGAGGGCGAGCCTGCGGCCGTCCGGCAAGGTGAGAGAGGTGTTCATGCGGCGACCTGGAGGGGCGAGAGCCGCCTATACACAGGCTGTGCGGCGCCGGCCACCGGAAAGCTCGCATGCGTGTGAGGCAGCCCTGCGGCGCTTTCGCCGCTTTGACGCTGCGGGCGCCAGCGTGCATGAGGCTGCGCATGATGCGCATGTCGATTCCGGGCCGCCTTTTCCTCGTCCGCCATGGCGAAACCGATTGGAACCGCGAGGGCCGCCTGCAAGGCTCGCAGGACATCCCGCTGAATGCGCTCGGCCGGATGCAGGCGGCGGAAGTCGCCGATCGTCTGCGGGCACTGAAGCCGGAATTCGCGACAAGCGCCTATGTCGCCTCGCCGATGCATCGCGCCCGCGAGACGATGACCATCCTGCGCAACGAGCTCGCCCTGCCGCCGGAGGACTACCGCATCGACGAGCAGCTCAAGGAGCTGACCTTCGGCGAATGGGAAGGCTTCACCTGGCGCGAGATCCGCAAGAGCGAGCGCGAGCTGGCCCAGGCGCGCGAGCGTGACAAATGGGGCTTCGTGCCGCCGGGCGGCGAGAGCTACCGCATGCTGGCGGAGCGCATCCGCCCGTCGCTCGAGGCGATGGCGCCCGATACCGTGATGGTGAGCCATGGCGGCGTGGCGCGCGCCGTGCTGGCGTTGATCGGCGCTGTCGACCCGGCGGAAGCCGCGAAGGTCGAGATCTGGCAGGGCAAGATCCTGGTCGTCGAAGGCGACAAGGCGAGCTGGAAGTAACCGAAAGCCAGGCTCCGAGAGGAGCCCTTAACCGCGTTTCGGCTTGTCCCTCCGGCGTTCATAGGGCATTCATCGCGGACCGAGCAGTTACGCTCGCCGGGGAGCCGCGCGGCTGCGGCGTTCATGGTCAGGGTTCGAGCGGGCGCGGGCGCGAAGGGGATGCGTCCGCATCGGCATGGATGAAGGTGCGGCTTAGCCGCCGGAGGCCGGGATGCGCAGCGGGTTTTCCGGAGCCCGACCGCACGGCGCCGGTCGCTGCCGTTGCGGGGCAGAATGAACGAGATCAGCGCAATTCCGGCCGATGATCCTGCCAAGGGCGCCCGGCCGCTGGCGATGCTGGCAGGCGAGAAGCTGCCCGAGCTGATCCGCGACGAGGTGCTGGCGGAGATTTTCGCCGCGACCGTCGCGAGCCGTCCCGACCATATAGCGATGATTTCCGGCGCGCGCCGTCTCACCTACGCGCAGGTCTGGGAGCAGGCCCAGGCGCAGGCGCGCGGGCTGGCTCTCGCCGGCATTGGCCCGGGCGACATGGTCGGGCTCTGGATGTCGCGCGGCATCGATCTTCTGGTGGCGCAGATCGCGATCACCCTGTCCGGTGCCGCCTGGCTGCCCTTCGATGCCGAGGCGCCGGTCGAGCGCATCACGACCTGCCTCGACGATGCCAGCGCCAAGGGGCTGGTGACGCAAGCGGACTGGAAGGCGAGGGCGGCCGCCACCAACCGCACGGTCTGGTCTCCGCAGGAGCTTGCGGCTGCGAGCGACGGCACCTTGCCGCCGGCCCGCCCGGCCGGGCTTACGCCCGACCATCCGGCCTATCTGATCTACACCTCGGGCTCGACCGGCGTCCCGAAGGCGATCGTCATCAGCCATCGCAATATCTGCCACTTCCTGCGCTCCGGGAACGTGCTCTACGGCATGGGGCCGGACGACATCGTCTTCCAGGGCGCCTCGGTCGCCTTCGACCTGTCGATGGAGGAGATCTGGACGCCCTATCTGGCCGGCGCGACGCTCTTCGTCGCCTCGCCGGAGATGATGGGCGATGCCGAGAAGCTGCCCGCGATCCTGACCGAAGCCGGCGTCACGATGATCGACACGGTGCCGACGCTGCTCGGCATCCTGCCCGCCGACATTCCGTCCCTGCGGCTGATCATTCTCGGTGGCGAGGCGCTGCCGCCGGCGGTCGTGCAGAAATGGTCGCGGCCTGGCCGGCGCATCCTCAACAGCTATGGGCCGACCGAGGCCACGGTGGTCGCGACGGCAGCGCTGGTCGAGCCCGGCGAGCCGGTTACGATCGGCCGGCCGATCCCGAACTACACCGCCTACATCGTCGACGAGGAGATGAAGCTGACCGGCGTCGGCCAGCAGGGCGAATTGCTGATCGGCGGGCCGGGCGTCGCCAAGGGCTATCATTTGCGGCCCGAGCTGACGGCCGAGAAGTTCATCGCCAACCCGTTCGGCGGCACTGACGATCCGATCCTCTATCGTTCGGGCGACGCGGTCAGCCTCGACGAGAACGGCAATATCGTCTTCCACGGTCGCATCGACGACCAGGTCAAGATCCGCGGCTTCCGCGTCGAGCTCGGCGAGATCGAGACCGCATTGTCGGATGAGGCCGGCATCGGCCAGGCGGCGGTCGTTCTGCGCACCGATGACGGCATCGAGCGGCTGGTCGCCTTCCTGGTCGGCGAGCCCGGCGTGCAGCTCGAGGGCGCGGTGCTGCGTGCCTCGCTGCGCGAGAAGCTGCCGCCCTATATGATCCCGGCGCATTTCGAGCCGATCGGCTCGCTGCCGCGCATGGTCTCGGGCAAGGTCGACCGCAAGATGCTGAAGGCGGCGCCCCTGACGGCGCCGGCCGCGAGCGGCGAGCAGGAGCCGCCGCGCAACGAGACGGAAGCGACGCTGCTCGACGCCGCCAAGCGCGTGCTCGGCGCCCAGGCCCTGCCGCTGGAAGCCGACTTCTTCGTCGATCTCGGCGGCCATTCGCTGCTGGCGGCGCGCTTCATCTCGATCGTGCGCGAGACGCCGGCGCTGGCCGGCATCACCCTGCAGGACGTCTATGGCGCGCGCACCTTGCGGGCGATGGCCGAGCTGCTCGACAGCCGCGGCGCACAGGTCGCGGAGGACCTCTCCTTCACCCCGCCCTCGCTGCTGCGCCGCTTCCTCTGCGGCCTCGCCCAGGCGGCGGCGCTGCCGATCATCATCAGCCTGTCGACGGCGCAGTGGCTCGGTATCTTCGTCAGCTACATGCTGCTTTCGGGCGAGGAACTCTCGCTGGCGGGGCAGGTCTTCGCGCTGCTCGGCATCTATGTCGCGATCACCATCTCGACCGGATTCATCGCGATCGGCCTGAAATGGCTGGTGCTCGGCCGGACCAAGCCGGGCGTCTACCCGCTCTGGGGCGTCTATTATTTCCGCTGGTGGTTCGCCTCGCGCGTCGCCGGGCTCGTGCACATCAAATGGCTGCAGGGCACGCCGGTGATGCGCTTCTACTGGCGCCTGCTCGGGGCCAAGGTCGGGCGCGACGTCATCATCTCCGATTACGAGGCCGGCGCGGTCGACCTGATCGAGATCGGCGACTACACGACGCTCGGCTCCAAGACGACCTTCGCCAATGCCGAGGCCGTGGGTGCCAGCCTGATCATCGGGCGGATCAAGATCGGCAAGGACGTCTATGCCGGCTCCTCCGTGGTGTTCGGCCATGACTGCGTCGTCGGCGACCATGCCGAGATCGGCGACCTGACCCCGATCGCGCCCGGCATGACGGTCGGCGAGGCCGAGATCTGGGATGGCTCGCCGGCCCGCAAGACCGGCATGGTCGACGTCGCGGCGCTGCCAGAGCAGGCCAGGGCCAGCACCGGGCGCCGCGCCGTGATGACGCTGTTCTACATCGTCATGCTGGTCGTGCTGCCGCCGATCAGCCTGTTGCCGATCTTCCCGGCCTTCTGGCTGTTCGACAAGATCGACAACTGGGTCGCGACCTGGTCCGAAGTCAGCTATCTCTGGTACCTGCCGTTCCTGACCTGGCCGACGGCCATCGGCCTGATCTCGATCACGGTCTTCCTGATCATCGCGCTGCGCTGGCTGATCCTGCCGCGTGTCAATTCCGGCACCTATTCGATCCATTCCGGCTTCTACGCCCGCAAATGGACGGTGGCGCTGGCGACCGAGGTGACGCTGGAGACGCTCTCCTCGCTGTTCGCCACGATCTATATGCGCTTCTGGTACCGGATGATGGGCGCCGGCATCGGCAAGGGCTCGGAGATCTCGACCAATCTCTCCGGCCGCTACGACATCACTGGTATCGGCGCCGGCAACTTCATCGCCGACGAGGTCATCTTCGGCGACGAGGACATGCGGCGCGGCTATATGCGCCTCGACATGACCCGCACCGGCGAGCAGGTCTTCGTCGGCAATGACGCGGTCGTGCCGCCCGGCTCGGTCATCCCCGACAAGGTGCTGATCGGCATCAAGTCGAAGCCGCCGGCGAACGAGCTGATGTCGCCCGGCGACACCTGGGTCGGCGCGCCGCCGATCAAGCTGCCGACCCGGCAGAAGGTCGATCTCGGCGCCGACTGGACCTACAAGCCCTCGCTCGGCAAGAAGCTGGCGCGCGCCGGCTTCGAGGCGCTGCACACCTCCTTCCCGGCGATGCTGTTCATCACCTTCGGCACGATCGCCGTCGACCTCGTGCTGCAGCAGAAGATCTTCGATCGCGACTGGGTCGGGCTCGGGCTCGCCTTCATGGGCTGCGCCATCGTCATCGCCATCATGCAGGCGCTGATCTGCGCGCTGATGAAATGGCTGCTGATGGGCGTCTACAAGCCGGTGATGAAGCCGATGTGGTCGTTCTGGGCGATGCGGACCGAGGCGGTCTCGGTGCTGTATTGGGGCCTCGGCGGCAAGGTGCTGTTCGACTATCTGCGCGGCACGCCGTTCCTGCCCTGGTTCCTGCGCCTGTTCGGCGCGCAGTACGGGCAGGGCGTCTGGCTCGACTCGACTGATATCACCGAGTTCGACTGCATCAAGGTCGGCGATTTCTGCACGGTCAACGCCCATTCGGCGCTGCAGACCCATCTCTACGAGGACCGGGTGATGAAGGTCGGCCGGGTTCATCTCGGCAAGGGCGTCTGCGTCGGTGCCGGAGCGACCGTGCTCTACGACACCCATGTCGGGGATTACGCGCAGATCGGCCTGCTGACCGTGATCATGAAGGGCGAAAACATCCCGGCGAATACGCGCTGGGAAGGCGCCCCGGCCGTGCCGGCCAAGGCGGCGCATTAGGGGCGCTGAAGCCGGCGCAGGGCCGCTCAGAGATTGCCGAGCGGCAGCTTGATCTCGTCCGGACGCAGGGGGCGCACCGCGCCTTTCGGGAGGTCGCCCAGCGGCAGGGCGCCGATGCCGACACGGACGAGGCGCTGGACCTTGGCGCCGGCCGCCTCGACGATCCTCCGGATCTGCCGGTTGCGGCCCTCGTCGATCACCATCTCGACCCAGGCATTGCGCCGGCCGTGGCGCAGCAGGGTTGCGGCGCGTGTCGTCAGGCGTTCCTCGCCGTCCGTGGCGCCGGCCCGCAGCCGCGCCAGCATCGCTTCGTCGGGAACGGCGTCGATCTGGACGTGATAGGTCTTCTCGACGCCGGAGGCGGGGTCGAGAATGGTCTGCGCCCAGCGCGTGTCGTTGCTCATCAGCAGCAGGCCCTCGCTCGCCTTGTCGAGCCGGCCGACCGGGGAAAGGAAGGGCAGGTCGAGCCCCTCCAGGCAGGCATAGACGGTCTCGCGCCCTTCCGGATCGTGGCGCGTCGTCATCATGCCGCGCGGCTTGTTCAGCATCAGGTAGACGCGCTGCTCGGCTGCAATCGCCTCGCCGTCCACGACGATCCTGGCGCGGCCCATATCGAGGCGCAGTGACGGATTGCGGGCGGGCCGGCCATCGACCCGGACGCGGCCGTCGAGGATCAGGCGCTCGGCTTCGGTTCGCGAGCAGTAGCCGAGCTTGGAAAGGGCGCGCGCGAGGCTGACGGGTGCCGGACCCGTGCCTGGAAGTGGGGGCATGATCTGCGTTCCGGCCGGGCAGGACTGGCCTGCCGGCGCCCGCGCGAGGCGGGGGTCGAGCGAGGTTTGGCGGAGGCGCGCGGATACCGAGCCCGTGCGGCCTTGGCCGATCTGATGCGGAGAGTGGGACCGTTTGCGACGTCCGTGGAATGCGCGTCGTGGCCGGCCCGGGCCACTTCCCCGAACGCAGCGCCTGTCGGCTGGCTCGGGGCTAGGCGCCCGCGATGATGACACTCCCGGGGCGCCAGGAGCGCGACAGGATGCAGATATTGCGCTTCATCGGGCCCAGAAGCGCCAGCATAGCGCGGCTGTCAACGCGCATGGTGCCGCAGGAAGGTAGGCCCGGACGTCGCGCGGGTCGGTCGTTGACCCGCTGCGATGCTGACCTAAGGGTTTCGCGCAGGAGCAATCCGGCCTATGAGCCGAAGGCGAAAACACGTCGGGTTACCATGTCGCATAACAGCTTCGGCCATCTCTTCCGCGTCACCACCTTCGGCGAAAGCCATGGGCCGGCCATTGGCTGCGTCGTCGATGGCTGCCCGCCGCTGATCCCGATCACTGAGGCGGAGATCCAGCTCGAGCTCGACCGGCGCCGTCCCGGCCAGTCGCGCTATACGACGCAGCGCCAGGAGCCGGACGAGGTCCGCATCGTCTCCGGCGTCTTCACCGACGAGGCGAGCGGCGAGCAGGTCACCACCGGCACCTCGATCGGGCTGATGATCGACAATGTCGACCAGCGCTCGAAGGACTATTCCGAGATCAAGGACAAGTACCGGCCGGGCCATGCCGATTTCACCTATGACGTGAAGTACGGCATCCGCGACTATC
>JAEXUU010000302.1 GCA_023452965.1 Pseudomonadota bacterium
CCCACATACGGTGTGTATGTGAACGCCTAATTGCATACGCCCCGTATGTCAATTAACATACGGGGCGTATGCAAAGGGGTTTTTGATGAGCCGCAGGCCACGCCAGCAGATGATCGCCGAGACGCGCGCCAAGCTGATTGCGGCGGCCCGCCACGCCTTCGGCACGCTCGGCTATGCCGAGACCGCGATGGACGAGCTGACGGCATCGGCCGGGCTGACGCGCGGCGCGCTCTATCATCATTTCGGCGACAAGAAGGGGCTGCTCGCCGCGGTCATCGCCGAGATCGACGCGGAGATGAACGAGCGGCTGAACGCCGTTTCGGCACGCGCGGCGGACCCGTGGACCGGCTTCCGCGACGAATGCGCCGCCTATATCGAGATGGCGCTTGAGCCCGAAATCCAGCGCATCGTGCTGCGGGACGGGCCGGCCGTGCTCGGCGATCCCTGGACCTGGCCGACGCAGAGCGCTTGCATCACCTCGATGACCGACAGCCTCGGCAAGCTGCGCGACGCCGGCGTCATCCTGGCCATCGACCCTGAAGCTGCCGCACGGCTGATCGCCGGCGCGACACTCCATGCGGCGCAGTGGATCGCCCACGCCCCCGATGGCCGCGCGGCATCCCAGAATTCCATCGCCGCCTTCGACGCCCTGCTCGCCGGGCTCCTCGTCCGGCCTTGAGCTCATTCGCAGGAGACGAAACAAACGCGTTTGTTTCGAGCGCCTGAATTAGATGTTTCATATCGGTACCCGGCCTGCTAGCGTCGCAGTGTGGACCAGCCGCATCTGACCGCCGCCCTCTCCGCAGGTTTCGAGCAATTGCCGCAGCAATTGCAGGCAGCGGCACGCTGGGTGCTCGATCATCCTGCCGATGTAGCTCTGCTGACGACCCGCGAGCAGGCGAAACGCGCGAGCCTTTCGCCCGCGACCCTGACCCGCCTCGCCCAGCGCTTCGGCCTTTCCGGCTATGACGAGTTGCGGGCGATCCATGCGGCCGCCCTGCGGCAGCGCCCGGAGGGCTTCGCCGGCCGCGCCGGCGAATTGATGCAGCGCCATGGCGACGAAGGGGCCGGCGCGATCGCGCAGGACATGTTCGCCGCGCTCGCCGAGCATCTCAGGGCCTTGCGCGAGCCGGAAACGCAGGCCCAGCTCGAACGCGCCGCTATCCTTCTGGCCGAGGCGCAGACCGTGTTCTGCTTCGGGCTACGCTCGGCCTTCCCGGCCGCCTACATGCTCGACTATATCCGCGACCTGATCGGCGCCGGCTCGGTGCTGGCGGACGGCGCAGGCGGGCGCGGCATCGACGCGCTGCGTCGGATCGGCCCCGGCGACGCGTTCTTCGCCGTCTCGGTCTCGCCCTATACGCGCCTGACCCTGCAGGCCGCAGACCTTGCCAAGGCGAAGGGGGCAAGGCTCATCGCGCTGACCGACAGCCCGCTCTCGCCGCTCGCTGCCCTCGCCGATGCGACGGTCCTGGTGCGCACCGAGACCCCGTCCTTCTTCCACACGATGACGCCGGCCTTCGCCGCGGTCGAATGCCTGGCGGCGCTGATGACAGCGCGCAAGGGCGCGGCCGCGCTCGCCGCCATCGCCCGCCATGAGGCGGAGCTTCACGCCACCGGTACCTTCCACCAACCCAGAGCCGCCAAGCGAGGCCGCAAATGAGCCATGTCCTGCATCGTGTCCTTGGTAAGGCCTATCCCGTCGCCGAAGGGGGCGTCGGCGTCGTGCTGCGCGACCGCGACGGCCGCGAGCATATCGACGCCTCGGGCGGCGCCGCGGTCTCCTGCATCG
Source organism: Pseudomonadota bacterium (assembly GCA_023452965.1). The sequence continues at coordinate 1,793 of JAEXUU010000302.1, forward strand.
GCCATGGCCATCCCGACGTGCTCGCCGCGATGCATGCCCAGATCGACAAGCTCGCCTATGCCCATACCAGCTTCTTCACCAGCGACGCCGCCGAGGAACTCGCCGATCATCTGATCGCGCGGGCGCCAGCCGGCATGGACTCGGTCTATTTCTGCAGCTCCGGCTCGGAGGCGATCGAGGCCTGCCTGAAGATGGCGCGGCACTACTTCGTCGAGACGGGCGAGTTGAAACGCGTCAACTTCATCTCGCGCCGGCAGAGCTATCACGGCATCACGCTCGGCGCGCTCTCGGTCGGCGGGCGGATGAAGGACCGTGCGCCCTTCGAGCAGATGCTGATGCAGGGCCATCACATCTCGCCCTGCTATGAGTATCGCGGCCGCCTCGCCGACGAGACCAGCGAAGAATACGGGCTTCGCGTCGCCGACGAGCTCGAGGCGAAGATCCTGGAGCTCGGGCCGGAGACGGTCTGCGCCTTCGTCGCCGAGACGGTGGTCGGTGCGACGCTCGGCGCGGTCCCGGCCGCGCCCGGCTATTTCAAGCGCATCCGCGAGATCTGCGACCGCCATGGCGTGCTGCTGATCCTCGACGAGGTGATGAGCGGCATGGGCCGCACCGGCACGCTCCACGCCTGCGAGCAGGAGGGCATCGCGCCCGACCTGATGGCGATCGCCAAGGGGCTGGGCGGCGGCTATGCGCCGATCGGCGCGATGCTGGCTTCGAAGAAGGTGGTCGAGGCGGTCAGACAGGGCTCGGGCGTCTTCCCGCACAGCCAGACCTATGTCGGCCACCCCCTCGCCTGCGCCACCGCGCTCGCGGTGCAGCAGGTGATCGAGCGCAACGACCTGCTCGCCAATGTCCGCAAGCAGGGCGCGCGATTGGAACAGCGCCTGCGCGAGCGCTTCGGCAACCACCACCATGTCGGCGACATCCGTGGCCGCGGTCATTTCTGGCGCGTGGAGATCGTCGC
>JAEXUU010000327.1 GCA_023452965.1 Pseudomonadota bacterium
AGTTCACCGCGAGCTTGCGGGCGTTGTCGTAGAGCGGCTTCGGCCAGACCGAGAAGCCCATGCGCCAGCCGGTCATGGCATAAGTCTTCGACCAGCCATTGAGCAGGATCAGCCGGTCGCGGATCTCGGGATAGCTCAGCAGGCAGACATGCTTCTCCCCGTCATAGAGCATCTGGTCGTAGATCTCGTCCGACATCACGGCGACATCGGGGAAGTTCGCGAGCCCGGCGACGAGCTTGTCGACCTCGGCCTTGGGCGTCACGCCGCCGGTCGGGTTCGCCGGCGAGTTGACGATCAAAAGCCGCGTCTTCGGCGTGATCAGGGAGAGCGTCTCCTCGGCCGAGAAGGCAAAGCCGTTCTCCTCGCGGATCGGCACCGGGATCGGCGTCGCGCCGGTGTACTCGATCATCGAGCGGTAGATCGGAAAACCGGGATCGGGATAGAGGATCTCGGCGCCGGGCTCGCCGAACATCAGGATCGCCATGAACATCGTGACCTTGCCGCCCGGCACGATCATCACCTCCTCCGGCGAGACGTTCACGGCATAGCGCTTGTGCAGGTCGGCCGCGACCGCCTCGCGCAGGGGCAGGATGCCGTTGGCCGGCGTGTAGCCGTGATGGCCGTCGCGCAGCGCCTTCACCGCCGCCTCGACGATATGCTCCGGCGTCGGGAAATCCGGCTGGCCGATGCCGAGATTGATGATGTCCTTGCCCTGGCGCTGCAATTCGGTCGCCCGCGCCAGCACGGCGAAAGCGTTCTCCTCGCCGATCCGGGCGAAGGATGGGACGACCTGGAGCGTCATGGCTGTTTCCTCTTGCGCTTGTTGTCGCACCCGTCCCGCGGGCCGGGCCTGCCTTGTGCGCCTGTCTTGGCCGCAAAGCCGCGCCCGGGCAAGCCCGCTCTGGACCCCGGCACCTGCGCTCCGGGCCGGGCTGGGCCGCATTTGGAACACTTGCAAACTGCGCCGCCGCGACCTTTGCTGGTCCCGGGCGCGCTTTGACGATTGGCAGGCCGCTCAAAGCTGCTGTATGCAGAATACAGCAGCTGCGGCAAGCTCCCTTGCCGATCTGTCAGGGCCGGCATGACCTGTCGGTCAAATCGATTTAAAGACGATGCCGAAGCGGCTCGAAGGCCGCCTGGCCGCGAGAGGAAACGACGGGATGGCCAAGAGCCCCACAGGCAAGACTCCGAACGGCAAGAAGCCGGTCCGCAAGATCAAGCCGGAGCAGTTGCGCGCCAAGGCCTGGTTCGACAACCCCGCCAACGCCGACATGACCGCGCTCTATATCGAGCGCACCATGAACTTCGGCCTGTCGCGCGAGGAGCTGCAGTCGGGCCGCCCGATCATCGGCATCGCCCAGACCGGCTCCGACATCGCCCCCTGCAACCGCCATCACCTCGAGCTCGCCAGCCGCGTCCGCGACGGCATCCGCGAGATGGGCGGCGTGCCCTTCGAATTCCCGATCCACCCGATTCAGGAAACCTGCAAGCGGCCGACCGCCTCGCTCGACCGCAACCTGCAGTACCTTTCGCTGGTCGAGATCCTCTACGGCTACCCGATCGACGGCGTCGTTCTGACGACGGGCTGCGACAAGACCACCCCGGCGCAGATCATGGCGGCGGCGACGGTCGACATCCCGGCGATCGCCCTGCCGGGCGGCCCGATGCTGAACGGCGACTTCCGCGGCGAGCGCACCGGCTCGGGCACGATCGTCTGGAAGGCGCGCCAGATGATGGCCGCCGGCGAGATCGACTATCGCGGCTTCGTCGACCTGGTCGCCTCCTCGGCGCCGTCGGCCGGCCACTGCAACACCATGGGCACGGCCTCGACCATGAACGCGCTCGCCGAGGCGATGGGCATGACCCTGCCCGGCGCCGCCGCGATCCCGGCCCCCTACCGCGACCGCTACGAGATGGCCTATCTCACCGGCCGCCGCATCGTCGAGATGGTCTGGGAGAACCTGATCCCCTCGAAGATCCTGACGCGTGAAGCCTTCGAGAACACAATCGTCATCAACTCGGCGATCGGCGGCTCGACCAACGCGCCGGTCCACGTCAACGCCATCGCCAAGCATATCGGCGTGCCCCTCGACAACGAGGACTGGACCAAGATCGGCTACGACACGCCGCTCCTGGTCAACATGCAGCCGGCCGGCGAATATCTCGGCGAGGACTATTACCGCGCCGGCGGCCTGCCCGCCGTGATTGCGGAGCTGCTCGAGAAGGGCAAGCTCAAGCCGGCGATCACCGCCAACGGCCGCACCCACGAAGAGAACTGCAAGGGCTTCTTCGCGATCAACCGCGACGTCATCAAGAGCTATGACGAGCCGATGAAGAAGGAGGCCGGGTTCCTCAACCTCTCCGGCAACCTGTTCGACTCGGCGATCATGAAGACCTCGGTGATCACGCCGGAATTCCGCAAGCGCTATCTCGAGAACCCGAAGGACCCGATGGCCTTCGAGGGCCGCGCGATCGTCTTCGACGGGCCGGAGGACTATCACCACCGCATCGACGATCCGGCGCTCGCCATCGACGAGCACTGCGTCCTGTTCATCCGCGGCGTCGGGCCGATCGGGTATCCGGGCGCGGCCGAGGTCGTGAACATGCGGCCGCCGGATTACCTCATCAAGAAGGGCGTTTCCGCGCTGGCCTGCGTCGGCGACGGCCGCCAGGCCGGCACCTCGGGCTCGCCCTCGATCCTCAACGCCTCGCCGGAAGCGGCGACCGGCGGCGGGCTCGCCCTGCTCAAGACCGGTGACAAGGTCCGCATCGACCTGAAGAAGCGCACCGCCAACATCCTGATCTCGGACGAGGAGCTGGCGCAGCGCCGGGCCGAGTTCAAGGCCAATGGCGGCTATAAGTATCCGAAGAGCCAGACGCCCTGGCAGGAGATCCAGCGCAAGATCGTCGGCGAACTCTCCGAGGGCATGGTGCTGAAGCCGGCGGTCAAGTACCAGAAGATCCACAAGAAGTTCGGCGTGCCGCGCGACAACCACTGATCGCGCGACTGCCTTCCTGGCCTGTCAACCCGGCCGGACAGTAGCGACGGGCTCCATCGCAAGGCGCCGGCCTTTGCGATGGAGCCCGGATTTGCGCAGCTTCGATGGTTGTCCGGGATGATGGCAAAGCTACTGCGGCAAGACTTGTTCCGCTTCGCGCGTCCGTCCTTTAGGCTTTGAGCATGGAAGCGCTCTCGGGGCAGCTCTTGCTGGCGCAGCAAACGAACCTGACGATGATGGCCGCGGCCATGGCGGGCACTTTGCTCGGCGCGGCCATCGCATACTGGTGCCGCGGGCCGCGCATGGTCAGTGCTGGTGCGATCATAGGCGCCTTCGCATTGCCCCTCTCCGTTCTCGCCCTGGCCGCTCTTGTCCAGAGCAGAATGCTCGATTGAGACCTTCCATCAGTTTCCATACCGCAGACGCATTCCCGCTCGCCGGCAGATGCGCGTGAACGGGGCTGACAAATCGGCGCAAGAACGACAGTATGGCGCCCCTAAACCGTTTTGAAACGATTTAAAATGGCTTACAGCCCGCAGGTCGAGACCTTCCGAAAGCTCCATGAAGCCGGCTGCTTCGTCATGCCCAATCCCTGGGACGAAGGTTCGGCCCGCTGGCTGCGCGGACAAGGTTTTCCGGCCCTGGCCTCGACCAGCGCCGGCTTCGCCTTCACCAGGGCCCGCGCCGACCAGGACGTGCCGCGCGACATGATGCTGGCGCATCTCGCGGAGCTGGTGAAGGCAGTGCCGGACCTGCCGATCAATGCCGATTTCGAGAACGGCTATGCCGACACGGCAGACGGCGTCGCCGCCAACGTCAAGCTCTGCATCGCGACCGGCGTCGCCGGCCTCTCGATCGAGGATGCGACCGGCCGCACCGAGGACCCGCTCTATCCGTTCGAGCTCGCGGTCGAGCGCGTCCGTGCCGCCCGCCGCGCCATCGACGAGACCGGTTCCGGCGTGCTGCTGACCGCCCGCGCAGAGTGCTTCCTGACCGGCCATCCCGATCCGCTGAACGAGTCGGCACGCCGCATCAGCGCCTATGCCGAGGCGGGCGCCGACGTGCTCTATGCCCCCGGCCCGAAGACCTCGGCCGATATCGGCACCATCGTTGCCGCAGCCGGCGGAAAGCCGGTCAATGCGCTCGTCTACGGCGATTTCGGCCTCAGCGTTTCCGACATCGCCGCGGCCGGCGCCCGCCGGATCTCGATCGGCGGGGCCCTCGCCCGGGCCGCCTGGGCGGCCTTCATCGAGGCCACCCGCCTGATCAAGGACGAGGGCAGTTTTCGGGGCTTTGCCGGCAATGGCGCCTCCGCCCCGCTCAACCCGTTCTTCCGCGACGATCTGAAGGCACGCTCGTGACCGACAAGCTCGTCATCGCGCCTGAATGGCTCGGCCGCAGCGGCCTCTGGCTGATCGACGCCAAGGGCAAGCGCAAACCGGTCGACGCCGAGGATATCGGCCTGTCGGACGCTCTCGCCGACCGGCTCGAAAGCTGGATGGACTCCTTCGACGCGATCTATGACGAGACGAACGAGGCCGCCTCCGATTTCGGCAATGCGGTCGAGCGGCTCGCCTGGGAAGCCGAGGGCGCCGCGCTGGCAGAGGCCATCATCGGCGAGCTCGGCTCGGACTGGGACGTCACGCAGGATCTGAACGGCTGGCGCGGGAAGGTGGCGAAATGAACCCGGTTCTGGACTGGACACCCCCGCCCTTCCCGCCTGCCAAGGTCCTTGATGGCCGCTATTGCCGGCTCGATCCGATCGATCCGGCCAAGCATCTCGACGACATCTGGGCGGCAATGGCCGGCCATGACGACCTCTGGGAATGGATGCCGGCCCATCCGCCCAAGGACAAGGCGGCCTATGGCGAGCTGCTGGCGACTATGGTCGCCAAGCCCGGCATCGTGCCCTTCGCCGTGATCGACAAGGCCGACGGCAAGGCCAAGGGCCATCTCTGGCTGATGGAGATCCGCCCGGAGCAAGGTGTCTTCGAGGTCGGCTACATCACCTATTCGCCAGCCTTGCAGCGCACCCGGGTGGCGAGCGAGGCGATCTATCTCTGCGGCGCCTATGGCTTCTCGCTCGGCTATCGCCGCTATGAGTGGAAATGCAACAATCTCAACGAGCCCTCCAAGCGCGCCGCTCTGCGCTTCGGCTTTCAGTATGAGGGGCTTTTCCGCCAGCACATGGTGGTCAAGGGCCGCAACCGCGACACCGCCTGGTTCTCGATCACCGACGGCGAATGGCCGAAACGGGCCGAAGCCTTCAAGCGCTGGCTCGCGCCGGAGAATTTCGATACGGCAGGCCGTCAGAAGGCGACGCTCGCAAGCCTGATGCAGAACGCGGAAGCGGCCTGACATGTCCCTGCGCCGCGCCTCGACGGACGATATCCCGGCGATCGTCGCGCTGACCGAGGCCGCGTACCTGCCGAATGAGAGCATCATCGGCGTGCCCTCGCTGCCGCGCATCGCCGATTACACGAAGGTGCTGGCAGAGCACGAGGTCTGGCTCGCCGAGACCGGCGCAGAGCTCGACGGCGTGCTGGTTCTCGCGGAAGAGCCGGCGAAGTTCACGCTCTGGAGCATCGCCGTGGCGCCTGCCGCCGCAGGCCGGAAGATCGGCTCGACCTTGATGAATTTCGCCGAGGAGCGAGCCCGCGCGCTCGGCCACGACGCCGTCCACCTCTATACGCATGCCAGGCTTGCCGAGCGCATCGGCTGGTATGAGCGGCTGGGCTACCAGACCACCCATTTCGAGGATCTGCCGGACCGCCGGCTGATCCATATGCGCAAGAACCTCCGATAGTCGGAAAGTACAAGGAAGAAGCACAATGGCTGGACGTTTGAAGGGCAAGGTTGCGGTCGTCACCGCGGCTGGGCAGGGCATTGGCCGCGCGATCGCCGAGGCCTTCGTCGCCGAAGGCGCGACCGTCTGGGCGACCGACAAGGACGTCGCCTTGCTCGAAGGCATTCCGAAGGCCAAGAAGCGCAAGCTCGACGTGCTCTCGACCAAGGCGGTCGAGGCCTTCGCCGAAAAGGTCGGCACCATCGACATCCTCGTCAACGCCGCCGGCTTCGTGCATCACGGCACCGTGCTGGAATGCGACGACAAGGCCTGGGAGTTCTCCTTCGACCTCAACGTCAAGTCGATGCACCGCACCATCAAGGCCTTCGTCCCCGGCATGCTCGCCGCCGGCAAGGGCTCGATCGTCAACATCGCCTCGGGCGCCGGCTCGGTGCGCGGCATCCCGAACCGCTATGTCTACGGCGCGACCAAGGCGGCGGTGA
>JAEXUU010000344.1 GCA_023452965.1 Pseudomonadota bacterium
AAAGGCGCCTGACTGCGACTTGATCCGACTATTTGTCCGCTTCGCCTTCACGCAGAGCACAGAGCCGAGGTCGTCGGGCTTCATGCAGCCTTCGAAATAACTCTTCTCGGATTTGATGTGGTGAAGCAGCCTTCTGGCCACCTCTTGGCCGTTGAAGGCGTCGAGGTCCAAGGCCAGGTTGATCTGACTCTTTTGCGCATGGCTCAGGTTCGACAGGTTCGCCAGGCAACTGACCGTATCGGAATCGAAATATTTGACCTTGTCCCGCTTGGTTCGAAAAATGATGACCTCGCCGTCGGTACCTTTGAGTTTCTCTTCGCGATGGCAGGCGAAGAACAGGGCGACCAGGGGATTTCCCGAGATATCTAGGAGCCGTGTTGGCAGGCCGTAATGCTGCATGCGCACGAGCCGATCGAAGCAGTATTGATCGCCTTGGAACTCGTCATGGTGCGCGATGAGGACCTCCTTACATGTGTTTCGGCGTGCAAGTTTGACCCCATGAGGCGGGGGATCGGCGTCCAACTTTGACCCCCTTGAGCCGGTTTCGGTGAGACTGCCCATCCTGGTTTCGGATGGGCGGGCGGGGGATGAAGGGCGTGGATACGATTGCGCGGATCCGGCGCGAGTTTTCGATCCGCGGGAAGACGATCAAGGAGATCGCCCGCGAGCTGCACGTCTCTCGGAACACGGTGCGCAAGGTGCTGCGCTCTGGCGCGACGTCGTTCGAGTATGAGCGGAAGGTTCAGCCGCAGCCGAAGATAGGGCCCTGGCGCCCTGAGCTGGATCGGCTGCTGATGGCGAACAACGGCAAGCCGGCCCGCGAGCGCCTGACGCTGATCCGTCTTTTTGAAGAGCTGCGGGATCTCGGCTACGAGGGCGGATACGATGCCGTTCGTCGCTATGCGCGAGGCTGGCGCCGCGAGCAATCCGCCGTCACAGCCGACGCCTATGTGCCTTTGAGCTTCGCGCCCGGCGAGGCCTACCAGTTCGACTGGAGCCACGAGATCGTCGTCATCAATGGCGCCACGACCCAGGTGAAGGTGGCGCATGTCCGGCTTTGTCACTCGCGCATGCTGTTCGTGCGGGCCTATCCACGCGAGAGCCAGGAGATGGTCTTCGACGCCCATGACCGCGCCTTCGCCTTCTTCAAGGGCGCCTGCACGCGCGGCATCTACGACAACATGAAGACCGCGGTGGAGACGATCTTCGTCGGCAAGGAGCGGGCCTATAACCGCCGCTTCCAGCAGATGTGCAGCCACTATCTGGTCGACCCTGTCGCCTGCACGCCAGCCTCGGGCTGGGAGAAGGGGCAGGTCGAGAACCAGGTCGGGCTCGTGCGCGAGCGCTTCTTCGCCCCGCGCCTGCGGGTCAAGAACTACGACGAGTTGAACGCCTGGCTGCTGGATCAGGTGCTCCGCTACGCCAAGGCCCACCGCCATCCGGAGCAACGTGACCGCACGATCTGGGAGATGTTCGAAGCCGAGCGCCCGAGCCTGGTGCCTTACGCGGGGCGGTTCGACGGCTTCCACTCACTGCCAGCCTCGGTGTCGAAGACCTGTCTCGTGCGCTTCGACAACAACAAGTACTCGGTCATCGCGAGTGCGGTCGGGCGCCCCGTCGAGATCCGCGCCTATGCCGATCGGATCGAGCTGCGCCAGGACGGGCGTATCGTCGGCGAGCATTCCCGCTGCTATGGCCGCGACCAGACGATCTACGATCCCTGGCACTATGTCCCGGTACTGGCTCGCAAGCCGGGCGCCCTGCGGAACGGAGCGCCCTTCAAGGACTGGGTCTTGCCCGGCGCGATCGACCGGGTCCGGCGCAAGCTCGCGGCCGTTCAAGACGGCGACAGGCAGATGGTCGAGATCCTCACCGCGGTGCTGAACGACGGATTGTCCGCCGTCGAAGCCGCCTGCGCGGACGCTCTGCGGCAAGGCGTCCACTCCGCCGACGTGATCATCAACATCCTGGCCCGGCGCCGCGAGCCGGCGGCAGCGATCACGATCATGACGCCCGATGCCTTGCGCCTGCGCCATGAGCCCGCCGCCGATTGTGCCCGCTACGACAGCCTCAGGAGAGCCGTGTGATGGAACGCTCGGAGATTCTCGCCACCATGGGCGAGCTCAAGCTCTATGGCATGAAGGCCGCCTTCGACGAGATCATCGCCTCGGCGGTGAAGCGCCAGCACGAGCCGCAGCGCGTCGTCGGCGATCTGCTCGCCGCCGAGATCGCCGAGAAGCAGGCTCGTTCGATCAAGTATCAGATCACCATCGCCAAGCTGCCGCTCGCCAAGGATGTCGCCGACTTCGCCTTCGACGGAACCCCGATCAACGAGACCCTCGTTCATGATCTCGCCGGCGGCAACTTCCTGGCGCACCAGCGCAACGTTGTCCTCGTCGGCGGGACTGGGACCGGCAAGACCCATCTCGCCATCGCGATCGCCCGGGCATGCATCCGTGCCGGTGCTCGCGGCCGCTTCTTCAACGTCGTCGATCTCGTCAACAAGCTCGAGGCCGAAGCCCGCGCCGGCCGCCAGGGCCGCATGGCCGATTATCTCGCACGCATGGACTTCATCGTCCTCGACGAACTCGGCTATCTGCCCTTTGCCCAGTCCGGCGGACAACTGCTCTTCCACCTGGTCAGCAGGCTCTACGAGCAGAGCTCCGTCATCGTCACCACGAACCTCGCCTTCGGCGAATGGCCGTCCGTCTTCGGCGACGCCAAGATGACCACCGCGCTCCTCGACC
>JAEXUU010000348.1 GCA_023452965.1 Pseudomonadota bacterium
CTCCCGCGCCATGAGCGCCCGTTCCCCCGATCGTTACGGGGCCGTATCATTATCGCAGCGCCGGGGCGGCGCAACCGCTGACGCGAGACAGGCTTACCGCGCCGGGTAGAGCTGCCTTGCGAGCGCATAGGTCAGCCGGGCGCCCTGGCATTCGCCGCCCTCAGGCCGGCCGGGCTTGGCCGAGGGATTCCAGCCATAAATGTCGAAATGGGCGTAGGAGACGGACTTCTCGACGAAGCGGTTGAGGAAGAGCGCCGCCGTGACCGAGCCGGCGAAAGGGCCACCCGAGATATGGTTGACCTCGGCCACCTTGGAATCGAGCAGGGCGTCATAGGCCGGCCAGAGCGGCAGCCGCCAGACCGGGTCGTTCACCGCCATGCCGAGCCGTGCGATCTCGGCCGCCAGGCCCTCGTCATGGGTGTAGAAGGGCGGCAAATCGGGGCCGAGTGCGACACGGGCGGCGCCTGTCAGCGTGGCGTAGTCGATCAGCAGCTCCGGGGCTTCCTCATCGGCCAGCGCCAGCGCGTCGGCGAGGATCAGGCGTCCCTCGGCATCGGTGTTGCCGATCTCGACCTTCAGCCCCTTGCGGCTCGGCAGCACATCGCCCGGCCGGAAGGCCGAGCCGGACACCGCGTTCTCCACCGCCGGCACCAACAGGCGCAACCTGACCCGCAGCTTCGCCTGCATGATCATCCGCGCCGCGGCGATCGCGGCTGCCGCGCCGCCCATGTCCTTCTTCATCAGGAGCATGCTGGCATCGGGCTTGAGATTGAGCCCCCCGGTATCGAAGGCGACGCCCTTGCCGACCAGGGTCAGGCGGGGATCGCCCTCTTCGCCCCAGCGCAGTTCGATCAGCCGCGGTGCCCGCGGCGAGGCACGGCCGACCGCATGGATCATCGGGAAATTGGCGGCGAGGAGATCGTCGCCGACGATGCTGGTAACGTCGGCGCCGAAGGCCGCGCCGAGCGCCCGCACCGCCGCCTCGATCTCGGCTGGGCCGAGATCGTTCGCGGGCGTGTTGACGAGATCGCGGGCGAGCGCGGTCGATTCGGCGAGGTTGGTCAATTCCTCGCCGTCGACGCCGGCCGGCAGGACGAGCCGCGCCGCCACCGGCTTGGGCTTGCGGTAGCGCTCGAAGCGATAGGCGGAGAGCAGCCAGCCGAGCGCGGCAAGGCCGGGCTCGCCGATCTCGCCCGACAGCCCATAGTCGCCGGCCGGCAGCAGCGCGGCGAGACGACCGGGCGCAAAGGGATCGCGCCGCCGGACCGTCGCCGGCTCGACGCCGAGCAGCACCGCCGCGAGGGCTCCGCTCGCATCCGGCAGCAGAACATGCTGGCCGGGGCGGGCCTCGAAGCCCTGCGCCTGGGCGAAAGCACGCGCCAGCGGCGCCAGCCCCGCCCTGAGCTCCGCCCAGCCGCCGGCGGCGACGCAATGGACGGGAATGGCAGGCGAGCCGGCGGGCTGGAGCAGGGCGTGCACGGGCAGAAAACCTCTCGCAAAGGGACCATGGCGGCCCTTGTGAGCCACACGAATCCAGCTGGTTAACAGTCCGTTAGGGTTAACGTTTTATCACCGCAGGCAACAGTTTTCCGTAACCGGCGAGGCAGTCCGGCCGATGTCCAAGCCTATGATATCCTCCCGCATCCGCCGTTTCGCCGCGGTTTCGCTCGCCTGCCTCGCCCTCGGCGCCTGCCAGATGCGCGGCGGCCCCGGCGACGTCACCGGCTCGATCGGCAGCAGCGCCAGCCAGCCGCGCGGGCCAGAGCAGTGGCGTGGCGAGGAAGCGCAATGGGCCAAGCGCTACGAGGCCAATCCCAAGGACCGCAACGCCGCCTTTTTCTACGCAAGGGCCCTGCGGGCGCTCGACAAGAACGCCCAGGCGCTCGCCATCCTGCAGGGCGCCGTGCTGGTCCATACCAACGACCTCGAGCTGCTCGGCGCCTATGGCCGCTCGCTTGCCGATAACGGCCGCCTGAAGGAAGCCGACGACGTGCTGAGCCGGGCCCATACCCCGGAGAAACCGGACTGGCGGGTGCTCTCGGCGCAGGGCACCGTCGCCGACCAGCTCGGCGAGCACGACCGCGCCCAGCAGATCTACCAGACGGCGCTCAGACTGGCGCCGAACGAGCCGACGGTGATGTCCAATCTCGGCCTGTCGCTCGCCTTGTCGAAGCGCCTGCCCGAGGCCGAGCGCGTGCTGCGCGAGGCTGCCGCGGCGCCCGGGAGCGATGCCCGCGTGCGCCAGAACCTCGTCCTGGTGCTGGGCCTGCAGGGACGCTTCGCGGACGCCGAACAGATCGCCCGCCAGGATATGAGCCCGGCCGAGGCTACGGCGACCGTCGCCTATCTGCGCCGCTCGGTCAGCCAGCCCAATAGCTGGGAGATGCTGCGCGGCAGCAAGGGCAAGGCGCAGGCACCGCGTACCGCCGCCCCCGCACCAGCGCCGGCCGATGCGGAGAGCGGCCAGGCCGGCTGATCGCGAAGGCACCCTCCCGACAAGGCAGCCTATTAACCCGGTCGTACCCGTTCCCTCGCCGCAACAGGGATCGGGCCGCCCGGATACACGCGGCGCTGCCAGAACTCGGGCTCGGCCCGCAGGCGGCGTTTCGCTACGCGGTCACTCGACTCTCGACGCGGACCGGCCGGCGATCGCGCCGAGCCACACTGAAACCGCGACGGCGCCGCCATCGGGCGCGCCAAGGGCACGATCGCCAAGATAGCTCGCCCGGCCGAGCCTCGGCTTCATCCCGGCAGTCGCCTCGGCACCGATCCGCGCCGCTTCGGCGGCTTCAGCCCAGGCCGCACTCGCAGTGAGATCGCGCCGTGCCGCAGCCGCCAAGGCCTCGGCAGCCGGAAGCAAGGCATCGAGCATGGTCCGGTCTCCGCCCTTGGCGCCGCCAAGTTCCGAAACGGCGGCGACGCCGGCCGAGAAAGCCGCGCTCCAGCTCTTCAGATCGCTCTCCGCCTCCATGGCGAGTTGCCGCGCGGCGCGCAGCAGTCCCACGGCATAGAAGGGGCCGGAACTGCCACCGATGGCGCGTCGCAGGGCGCCGGCCAGCAAGGCCAGGACCGATGCCGCATCGGCCGAATGGCTCGCGGCACAGCTTGCCCGGATTGCATCCGCGGCCCGCCTCATGCTGATGCCGAGATCGCCGTCGCCGGCGCGGCTGTCGAGCTCGGTGAGCAGCGGTTCGGCGGCTTCCAGCGCAACCGCTGCGGCAAGCGCGGCGTGCCTGACGGCCTCGCCGAGAGCATCCGCCGACACCACGGCCTCGCTTTCCGGGGGTGGCTCACCAGCCGAGACGATGGTTGCACTCGTCGGCACGATGCCGGCGCCGGCCCAGGCCGGGGCCTGTGTCGGTTCGTCGAGCAGGGCAAGGCGGGCATCGTCCAGCGCCATCACAGAAAGCGAGCAGCCCGGCATTTCGAGCGCGCTCAGCAAGGTGCCAGCCCAGGCTCGGCGCACGACCAGCCCGCGCTCGCGCAACCGGGCGAGCGCGCGCCTGGCGACGACCGCGAGCTCCATGGTCGTGGTGCCGCCGAGATTGTTGACCAGCAGGACGACGGGCGTGCCCGCAGCGTAACCGCGATCGGCGAGGATCGTGTCCAGCAGCCGGTCGGTGATGGCGTCGGCCGGTGCGATCTTCTCGCGGGCGATGCCGGCCTCGCCGTGAATGCCGAGACCGAGCTCGATCTCGTCCGCGCCGAGGCTGAAACCCGGCGTACCGGCGGCCGGGATCGTGCAGGCGCCGAGCGCGACGCCCATGGTGCCGGTCACCGCCGCGGCCGCACGGCCTGCCGCGGCCACCCTCTGCAGGTCCTCGCCGGCTTCGGCGAGCGCACCGACGATCTTGTGGATCAGCACGGTGCCGGCAATGCCGCGACGGCGCTCTTCCGGGACCGTGTCGCGCAGGGCGGCATCGTCGGCGACGACGACGATCTCGGTGGGAATCCCGCCGGCGCGAGCAAGCTCCGCAGCAAGGCCGAAGTTCAGCCGATCGCCGGTGTAGTTCTTGACGATCAGAAGCGCACCGGCAGGCCCTGCGACGGCATGGATCGCGGCCAGCACCGCATCGACGGACGGCGAGGTGAAGACATCGCCCGACACCGCCGCATGCAGCATGCCCCTGCCGACATAGCCGGCATGGGCCGGCTCGTGCCCGGCACCACCGCCGGAGATGACCGCGACCTTGCGCTGCGCCGGTCCGGGCGTGTCGCTGCGCAGCACGACGTCGTACTCCGCCAGCAGCGCGAGCCCGGGATGAAGGGCGACGATCCCTTCTAGCATTTCACGGACGACCTGGCGGGGATCGTTGATCAGCTTCTTCATGACATCCTTCCAGAAGGCACGGCGCGGGCCGCGGCCCAGACTGGCGAATAGC
>JAEXUU010000490.1 GCA_023452965.1 Pseudomonadota bacterium
CGTTCACACCGAGGAGGCTCCAGCTGAAACGGTACTGAGGCCGCGCCAACCGGCCCCGTCTGACTGCAACCGAGACGATATGATGCCCGTGTTTGTCCAAGCCGGCCTCTGGGGCCTATTCTCAGCCAGCGGTCTGACAATCGGCGCTCTGCTCGCCGTCACGCTCTACGGCCGCCTGTCCCATCGCGTCATCGCTGGCGTGATGGGATTCGGCGGCGGGGTTCTGATCGCCGTCGTCGCCGTCGAACTGATGACGGAGGCCTATACGCGTGGCGACCCCCTCTCCGCTGTCGCCGGCCTCATCGCAGGGGGCGCGGTGTTCAGTTTCATCAACTGGCGTCTCGCCGAGCATGGGGCGAAGAACCGTAACCGGTGCGGAGACTGCGTCGCCCAGCCCAGAGAAACGGACCAGAAGGGGAGCGGACTCGCCATCGCGGTCGGCGCCGTTCTAGACGGCATTCCCGAAGCACTGGTCATCGGCCTGTCGTTGCTCGGCGGGGGCAAACTCGCCGCGGGCGTGGTCGCGGGCTTCTTTCTCGCCAACATCCCTCAAGGCCTTTCCAGCGCGTCCGGCATGCGATCGGCGGGTCGTTCGAGGCGCTATATCTTCACGGTCTGGCTAGGAATACCGGTCATTACCGCCGCAGCGGCGGCGCTTGGCGCGCTCGTCCTCGGTTCGGCATCAAACGAGATCCCGGCGGTGATCCTCGCCTTCGCAGCTGGCGCCGTGCTGGCGATGCTCGCCGAGGCGATGATCCCCGAGGCGTTTGAAAACGCCCAGCCCTTCATCGGATTGATCACGGTGATCGGCTTCCTCGCCGCCTTCCTGCTCCTGCAGCTTCACTGAAAGCAGGCGAACCTGTTCCTTCGCAAGGCGCTTCCCTGCTCAGCCGACCGGCAGGCTGCCGTTAAGCCCACACGCCGTTCCGCTTCGGCAAGTCCCCGGCAGAGCGGAACTGACTTTCACTAGAGGGCCGCTTTCACCGGCTGGTGAAACTCGATGTTCGCGACACGTCAGAGCCTTACCCGCCGATACCCGGTCCCCTCAAAAGCACAGGGAAGGGCTCCGCCCTCGCGCGGGCCAGGGTGAAGCGGCTTCGCCGCCGGATCGACCGGTCTCCCCGGCCTTCCGCGCCGGTCATTCCTGCATCTTGGACAAGGACGTCAGGCTTGTGCAGGTCGGGCGATCCCTGTTCCACTCATGACGCTCCTCGCGGGCGCGTCTAGGATCGTCCCACGGGCTGATCTGTCGGGAGTCACCTGGCGATCCTGCGCCTTCGAGCGCCCAGAGGGGACGTGTGCCCCGACGGATTGGCCGTGATCGACGCCCCGTGGGGAGTTTGCGCCTTCGAGCGCCAGAACAGGGCCGGCGAGGATTACGGCCGCCCGACCTGGAACGGAGAAGGTGATGACAGATGGAATAGCAACTTACGTCGGCGTCGATTGGGCGTCCGTCACGCACTATGCCTTCGCCCTCGATCCCGAGGGCGGCAAGCTCGGGTACAAGGGCTTCGTCCACAGCGGCGATGGCTTGGCCGAGCTTGTGGAGTGGATCAGGCGCACTGCGGCCGTCGAACCGGGCCGTGGGGCGATCGGCATCGAGGTTCCGCACGGACCGGTCGTGGAGAGCCTCATGGAGGCGGGCTTCCAAGTCTATGCCCTCAACCCCAAGCAACTCGCCCGCTTCCGTGACCGGTTCACGGTCGCCGGCGCCAAGGATGATCGGCGCGACGCCCTGGTGCTCGCGGACGCCCTGCGGACCGATCGGCAGGCTTACCGACTGCTGGAACCGATGCATCCGACCATCATCGAACTGCGAGAATGGTCCAGGATGACCGAGGACCTCTCGGCCGAGCGCAATCGACTGGCCAATCGGTTCCGGCATCAGCTTTGGCGGTATTTTCCCCAGGTCATCGATCTGGCCGAAGACTGGGCCAGCCTCTGGATTCTTGACCTGTGGGATCTGATCCCGACGCCGGCGCGGGCCAGGACCGTGAGGCCCGAGACCGTGGCCAAGCTGCTCAAGCGCACCAAGGTCCGGCGCTGGACCGCGGACACCCTGTTGGAACAGTTGCGATCCACGCCGCTGATCGTCGCGCCCGGCGTTGCCGACGCGTGCGTCGCCCATTGTCGCGTCATCCTCCAACGCTTGCGGCTGGTCATTGATCAGCTCCGCACGGCGTTGAAGCATCTGGATCGCCTGTCCGCGGCGGTCGCGGCCATCCCGTCGACCGATCCGACGCCCCCGCGCCACCATGATCCGGAGATTCTGCAGTCCATTCCCGGCGTCGGACCGATTGTCCTGGCCGCCCTGTTGTCGGAAGCGCACGACGCCGTGGTTCGGCGGGACGCCCAAGCCCTTCGTGGCCTGTCGGGCGTGGCGCCGGTGACCCGGCGCAGCGGCAAGCAGACGCTGGTGATCATGCGCCAGTCGTGTCCGCGTCGGCTCCGGACAGCGGTCTACCATTGGGCGCGCGTGGCCGTGATGCGGGACTTCAATTGCCGCAACCGGTATGCGGCGCTCAGGAAGCGCGGCCATTCCCACGCCCGGGCGCTGAGGTCGATCGGCAGCCGCTTGATCGGCGTCGCCTGCGCCATGCTGTCGACGGGCGAACTGTTCGACGCCGCGCGTCAGCCTCAGCAAGCCTCGGCCTAGACTCTCGATGAGCATTCTTGTTTGGCCGGCCTTGCGGGCCGGCCGTGCTTAGGGCTCCGCCCTCGGCGCACTTCGGCACGCCTTCCGCCCAGCTTCAGTCCCATGCGAGGGGCGTCGATCTCTCGGGATCGTCAGGCCCTGCAGCCGGGTCCCCGCGAAGGCGCACCTCCGTTTGCACACCCGCTGCTCGCCGCGAGGCAGGCGTCATGCGGCGCGCTTGCGCTCGCATGACAGCCCTGCCCGGAGGCGGATTGGTGAGAGCAGTGATCGGTATCGGCACCGGACATTTTCCACTTGAAAAAGGTGGGGAGTCCCCTCCGGTCGATCCGCCCTGGCCCTTGCTACCCCGGTCTCGCCGACGGGCTGGGTTTCAGGCGCGCCTTTCGCGTGCCTGCAACCCTTGCCCAAAGGAGGCAGACATGACTGCTCATGATGTTCAGACCGCCGCGACCGCGCCCGAAACCGGGGCGGTTCCCGAGCCCGCGCACGGCGCGGAGATCGTGGTGCCGCTGAACCGGCTCAAGGCGTCCCCGAGGAACGCCCGGAAGGTGAAGCACTCGGCGGCGGCTATCGAGGCGCTGGCGGCCTCGATCAGGGCCAAGGGCGTGCTTCAGGCGCCTGTGGTGGAGATCGAGCGGGACCGGGAAGGCGCGACGACGGGGAACTACCTCGTCACCATCGGCGAGGGGCGGCGGCAGGCGCTGCGGATGCTGGTGAAGCGCAAGGCGATCATGCGGACCCATCCGGTCAAGGTGGTGGTGGACACCCTGAACGACGCCCATGAGATCAGCCTCGACGAGAACATCACCCGCGAGGCCATGCATCCCGCCGATCAGTTCGAGGCTTTCCGCAAGCTGGCGGCGGAGAAGGGTTACGGCCCGGAGGAGATCGGCGCGCGTTTCGGGGTGTCGGCCCATGTGGTGCGGCAGCGCCTGAGGCTGGGCGCAGCGGCCCCGGAACTGATGGCGGCCTATCGCGAGGGGACTGTCACCCTGGACCTCCTGACCGCCTTCTGCGTCAGCGAGGATCAGGACCGGCAACGTCAGGTGCTGCAACAGATGGGCCCCTACACCTCCGTCTTCGCCATTCGGCGCGCCATGACCGAGGCCAAGGTCCGCGCCGACGACCGGCGCGTCGGTTTCGTGGGGATTGAAGCCTATGAGGCCGAGGGCGGGGCGGTGCTGCGCGACCTCTTCACCGAGGACGGCGGGGGCTGGCTGGAAGACCCGGCCCTGCTGGACCGGCTGGTCGCGGAGAGGCTGACGGTGCTGGCTGAGGAGGTGCGTCAGCGCGAAGGCTGGAAATGGGCCGAGGCCTGTGCGGAGTTCGCCGACGTGGCCGACTTCGGGCGGGTCTATCCGGTGGTCATTGAACGGTCAGAGGCCGACGCCGCCGAAATGGCGGACCTGTCGGAGGAATACGACCGGCTCATCTCCGAGGCGGATGCGGTCGAAGTCCTACCGCCCGAGACGGACGCCCGGCTCGAGGCCATCGACAAGGCCTTGCAGGCCTATGGACCTGACTATGACTACACGCCCGAGGCCAAGTCGCGGGCCGGGGTCATGGTCATGCTCGGCCATGACGGACTGGCCCGCTTTGAGCGCGGTCTGGTCCGGGCCGAGGATGCGGCGCTGGCGCCGCCCCCGCCGTGGGACACGGACGAAGGCGCGGACGGCGAGGTCCCGGAATACGCCGAGGCTGATGACGCCCGCGCGGGCGGGGAGGAGACTGAGCCTGATGAAGGTTTGGCGCCCCTGTCCGAGCGTCTGCTCATCGACCTGACGGCCCACAAGACCATGGGGCTCCGGGACGCCGTGCAGGCTGATGTCGCTGCCGCTTTGGCGACGGTGGTTCACGCCATGGCCTTGCAGGTCATCTATCCGGGCTACGGCGACTTCACGCCGCTGCAGTTGCGTCTGTCGGCGGGCGAGTTGGAGCGTCTTGCGCCGGGGGTGGGGGATAGCCCCGCCGGTCGGCGGGTGACGGACCGGCTTGAGGCGTGGGGCGCGCGCCTTCCGGAGCGGGCCGAGG
Organism: Pseudomonadota bacterium; assembly: GCA_023452965.1. Next base: position 4,688 of record JAEXUU010000490.1, read on the forward strand.
ACCTGTGGGAGGTGCTGGCGTCGATGCGCCGGGGCGACCTTCTGGACCTGTTGGCCTGCTGCGCGGGCGTCGGCCTCCACGCCGTGCGCGATCCGCACGACCGGCGACCCGGCGCATGGGCTCAGGCCGAGGCGCTGGCGACGGCGGTCGGGCTGGACATGACCGGGACGTGGTGCGCCACCGCCGCCAGCTACTTCTCCCGTGTCCCCAAGGCGCGGGTGCTGGCGGCCGTGACCGAGGCGGTCGGCGCCGAGGAGGCGGGTCGGATCGCCGGGTTCAAGAAGGGCGATATGGCCGACGCCGCCGAGCGGCTTCTGGAGGGGAGGGGCTGGTTGCCTCCGGTTCTTCGAACCGCCGAAGCCTTGCAGGAGGAACCGGCGCCGGAAGGCGATGGCGAGGATGGACCCCCGCTTTCGCTCGAGGAGGCCTGTGGTTTGGCCGCTGAATAGGTCTGCCGTCTGACAGAGACGGACCGCGCGCCCTTTGGGGCGCGCGGTCTTTTCCTTGCGCGAAGGCCGTCCCGGACAAGGGCCGCGACGACGACTGCGACGGTTCATGCTGGACC
>JAEXUU010000538.1 GCA_023452965.1 Pseudomonadota bacterium
AGGATCTGGCCGACGACGCCGACGAAGGGATCGGCCCAGAACGGCGTCGGCTCCTTGAAGATCACCTTGACGGTGTGGTCGTCGACCTTCTCGACCTTGATGTTGGTGTAGGAGCCGGTGGTGTAGGCGGCAGTCGCCGGGTCGGCGGCATATTCCCAGGTGAAGACGACGTCGTCGGCAGTGAAGGGCTTGCCGTCATGCCATTTGACGCCCTGCTTCAGCTTCCAGGTCACCACCTTGCCGTCTTCGGAGAGCCCGCCATTGGCGCGGGTCGGCACCTCGGCCGCGAGCTGCGGCGTCAGGTTGCCTTCCTTGTCCCAGCCTGCGAGCGGCTCGAAGAAGATGCGGCCGGCGATCTGGTCCTTGGTGCCGCTGGCGAAATGCGGGTTGAGCAGCGTCGGTGCCTGCCAGAGCAGGATCTTCAGCGGGCCGCCGCCGCCGGCCTTGGTCGGCTTGTAGGCGAGCGAAGCCTGCGCCATCGCGACGCCGTTCCAGGCCAGGATCTGCGATGCAAAGGGAGCGGCGACACCAACGGCCGCCATTCGCCGCATGAAAGCGCGCCGCGAGATGGCACCGTCCTTCACGCCCTCAACCAGTTCGCGCAACTTGTGGTCGTCCATAGCTCATCCCCTCTGCTGACCTTGGTCAGTCTGTTCCGAAAGCGAGGCTTTTCGCCTCATTCTTGATAGTCGGCTGCGCCAGCAAGGCATGTGCCGCGAAAAGCGTCAACCGGCGGCTTGCGGAGGGATGGTTTCGACCGTCGCTCCACGCACCAAAACCGCGGCGGGCGCGGCATCCGCTCGCACCAGCAAGTTCCGGGCCGCTTGCCGGCCGGGCCGGCGACACCTTCGGCGGAGCACGCCGGCAAGCTCGAATCGACACATTAGACTTTCTATAAACTACTGTTTTTGTTGACTTTATTCCCTGTATCGGTCGATAGCGGGCGCGGCGCCGGAGGGCGCAATGACTGTGGAGATCGATGTCCGACGAGGCGCTCAGCGTGGCCGCACTTTACGCAACCGAGCAGGACAGGCTCCGGCGGCGGCTGATCGGGCGCGGGCTCAGCGCCCAGCAGGCGGCGGACGCCGTGCAGGAGCTTTTCCTGCGCCTGCTGCGGGCGCCGCGCGCCGAGCTTCGCGATCCCAGCGCCTATCTCAGCCGCGCAGCCGACAGCATCGCCATAGACCATTGGCGAAGAGAGCAGCGGAGCAGGCTGCTGTTCGCAGCCGAAGAGCCGGATGCCCTGGCGATCCCCGACCCAGGCCCCTCCGCCGAAGCCCGGCTGGTCGAGCAGGAAAGGTTCGCGGATCTGGAGCAGGAGCTCGCCGCGCTGCCCCCGCGCAGCCGCGAGGTGCTGCTGCTGCACAAGTTCGAAGAGCTGAGCTACGCCGAGATCGCCCAGCGTCTCGGGATCTCACGCAACACCGTGATGGTCCATCTCGCCAACGCCATGCGCTTGCTGCGGCAGCGCGTGCGGGAGAAAAATTCCCTGGGCGCTAATTAGTTTTCCGTGCGGGATCGTCTAGAGAATCAGGACAGGGCCGAGATCGGCCAGATGGAGTTTTGGCGCGCGATGCGTCTGCGAAAACCGGCCTCGCGGCCCGGGCCGACCCGCTGATGGAACCGGTCCAGGCCGACACGATCGACGATGCCGCCATCGCCTGGTTCGTCCGACTGCGCGACGAGCAGGCCTCGGAGGCCGACCGCGCCGCCTTTGCCATATGGCGAAGGGCAGACCCGGCGCATGAACAGGCCTGGCGCGAGCTCGAGGCGATCTGGGGGGCGCTCGACCAACTGGCGCCGCCGAAGCTCGCGACGCCTGCCACAGCCGTCAGCGCTCCCCGGCGCCGGCCGCGGCCGCTCTGGCAACCGCTGGCAGCCGCCGCGATGCTGCTGCTCGCCGTCACGGCCAGCCTGCGCCTGCAGCCGCCGGGACTGTTCGCCGATCACCGAACCGCGATCGGCGAGCGCCGCACGATCGCGCTGTCCGACGGTTCGCGGGTCGAGCTCGGGCCGGGGAGCGCCATCGACGTCGAGATCGACGGCGCGCGGCGCGCGGTCAGGCTGGTGACCGGCGAGGCCTTCTTCAGCGTCGCCAGGGACGAGACGCGGCCGTTCGTCGTCAGCGCCGGACAGGGGCAGATCGCGGTGCTCGGTACCGCCTTCGACGTCAAGATCGCGCCGAGCGAGAGGGTCTCGGTCGTGGTCACCGAGAGCAAGGTCGCAGTCAGCGCCGGCGGCGGGGCGGCGGTCGGCGTCAGCGCCGGCCAGGAGGTCAGCTATGATGGACGCGGCGTCTCGCCGGTCCGCGTGGCCGACCTCGATGCGGTGCAGGCCTGGCGGCAGGACCAGATCGTCTTCCACGACGCCCCGCTCGACACCGTGCTGAGCGAGCTTGGTCGCTATCGCCGCGGCCATGTCCAGTTGCTCGGCGGCGAGCTCGGCAAGCGGCGCGTCACCGCGGTGTTCGACGCCAAGCGCCCCGATGCGGCGCTCGAAACCATCGCCCGCAATCTCGATCTGCGGCTGCTGCGCGCGACCGGCTATTTCGCCGCCCTCGTGGCCTGGTGAGAAAAATCCGCGCACCGGCCTAATTACTTTTCACCGGACCAGCGTCTTCCCCAGCGAGGGAGCGCCACAGCGGCGCTCCGCAGGATTGCGGACGGGGACTTTGCCGACATGAACAACGCAACTTTGGCCGGCGGGCGCTTCCGGCGGTCGACGCTCGTCACGGCCCTGCTCGCCAGCTCCGCCCTCGCCTCGCTCTACTCCATCCCTGCGCTCGCCCAGACGCCCCCGGCCGCCAGCACGAGCATCTCCATCCCGGCGCAGCCGCTCTCCTCGGCGCTGATCGCCTTCTCGCGCCAGACCCGGATCGAGATCTTCGTGCCGTCCTCGCTCGCCGCCGGCAAGCGCT
>JAEXUU010000565.1 GCA_023452965.1 Pseudomonadota bacterium
GCTTGGGCGCGCCGCCGGATAGTACGCCTCCCGGTAGGCGAGGAGGTGATGCGATGACATTGTCGATCAAGACCGAGAATTCCCTGCTTAAACAGGACGAGATCGCCTTCGTCGCAGGGACGCATTACCCGGCAATCGTCGATGCCGACGACAAGGCGCTTGCGGAAATGCGCAAACGAATCCGCGACCTTCAGGAGAAGGAGCGCACATTCGTTCGGCAGATGCGCCGCAGTATTCGCGGCAAGGCCGATGCGCGCGGCGCGAGCTTTCCGGGCGAGGTGGAGCGCCCCTCCCGCCGCAAGCAGGTCTGGGCGCAGGCCGCCAAGCGGCTCAACCGGGAGACGGCGCGCCGCCGCGCCATCGCCGCCCATGAGGAGATGAAGGATGCCGCCCGCCGGGCGCTCGCGCTCAAGGCTGACGGCAAGGCCAAGGCCCGCCCTGCCGACAAGACCGCGAGTGACGGCATGATCGCGATCGAGAGTCGCAAGCGCCGCTTCAGCGTCAACCGGGCCAAGGTCGGCAGCGTCTCGCAGGCCGGCAAGCGCGCCCAGGCCAGACGGGACGCGAAAGGCGCGTAGACGCGGTCAGGACAGCGCCGGGTTTCGACCGGCGCCGCTCGGTTTCTCACTGCGCCGCGCTGACGGCCGCCGCGACGGCAAAGCCGCAGACGATCATCGCTGCCATCCGGTAGGAATGTCGTCGCAGGCGTACCGGCAGGCTGGCGCCGAGCAGCGTCCAGCCGAAGCCGGCGGCGATCGAGAGCGCGACGAAGGCGAATGGGCCGAGCACCGGCTGCCCGGGCAGCAGCGACGGGATCGAGAGCGTCCCGACCAGCATCGCCTTCGGGTTGAGCAGGGTCGTGACGAGCACCCGCGCAAAGGCGGCGGAGCGTGCCGGCATCTCGGGAACGACCGGCAAGGACCAGAGTTTTCGCGCCGACAGCAGCAACCAGATGGCGGCGACCGCCTTCATCAGCGGCAAAGCCTGCGGAACATCCCCAAGCAGGTTTGCGAGCGAGAGAAAGAAGCCGATGGCGAACGCATAGCCCAGCGCCTCGGCCAGCGGCAGCAGCCTCGCCTGGCGCAGCCCCATCGCTGCGCCGGAGGCGGCGAGGATGGTGTTGGTCGGTCCCGGCGTCAGCAGGATCGCCGCGGATGTCAGCAGGAAGGTCGTGAGCTGCAAGGGGCGCCTCGGGATAGCGGTCGCCATCGGCTACCCCAGGACCACCCTTGGCACTTTGACTTGCCGCAAGCCGGTCCGGCTTTCCTTCGGAAATCAGAGCGAGGGCCCGGCCGCCGCGTGCGGAAGCCGGGCCGGTCGTTCAGTCTTTTGCGGCCATCGCGACCTGTGCCGGCTCCGGCTTCGGCTCGGGCTTCGCTTCCTTGGGCGCGAACAGCTTCATGATGAACACGAAGAAGGCCGGCACGAAGAAGATCGCGAGCACGGTCGCCGAGATCATGCCGCCGAGCACGCCGGTGCCGATGGCGTTCTGGCTCGCCGCGCTGGCGCCGGACGCGATCGCCAGCGGAACGACGCCGAGCGTGAAGGCCAGCGAGGTCATCAGGATCGGCCGGAAGCGCAGATGCGCCGCCTCGATCGTCGCCTCCCGCAGCGGCTTGCCCTCGGCGTGCAGATCCTTGGCGAACTCGATGATCAGGATCGCGTTCTTGGCCGAGAGACCGATGATCGCGATCAGCCCGACGAGGAAGTAGACGTCGTTGGGCATGCCGCGCAGCGTCACCGCCGCCACCGAGCCGATCACGCCCAGCGGCACGACCATCATCACCGAGAGCGGGATCGACCAGCTCTCATAGAGCGCCGCCAGCAGCAGGAAGACCAGGAGGATGCTGAGTCCGATCAGCAGCGGCGCCTGCGAGCCCGACTGGATCTCCTGCAGCGACTGGCCGGTCCACTCATAGCCGAAGCCGGACGGTAGCTCGCGCGCAAGCCGTTCCATCTCGGCGATGGCGGCGCCGGACGAATAGCCCGGGGCGGCCTGGCCGGCGATGCGCACCGCCGGATAGCCGTTGTAGCCGACCACCTGGGATGGGCCCTTCGACCATTCGATGCTGGCGAAGGAGGAGAACGGCACCATGCCGCCATGGGCGTTGCGGACGTTCAGGCGCAGCAGGTCGGCGGTCTGCATGCGCTGGCCTTCATCGGCCTGGACCGTGACCCGCTGCATGCGGCCGGCATTGGGGAAGTCGTTGACATAGGACGAGCCGAGATTGGCCGAGATCGTCGCATTGATGTCGGCGAAGGCGACGCCGAAGGTGTTCGCCTTCTCGCGGTCGATGACCAGGTTGACCTGGGCGGCGTCGGCGAGCCCCTCGACGCGCAGGCCGGCGAGCACCGGGCTCTGCGAAGCGGCGGCGAGCAACTGCGCGCGTGCCGCCGAGAGTGCCTCCTGCCCGAGACCGGCGCGGTCCTGCAGGCGGAAGGTGAAGCCGCTGGAGTTTCCGAGGCCCTGAATCGGCGGCGGCGACAGCGCGAAGGTCTGCGCGTCCTTGATGCCGAACATCTTGCCGTTCATCCGCGCCGAGATGGCGGTGGCGGAATCGTTCGGGCCACGCTCGCTCCAGTCCTTCAGGGTGATGAAGGCGAGCGCCGCGTTCTCGCCGGCGCCGGCGAAGCTGTAGCCGGAGATGCCGACCATGCGCGAGACGGCGGGCTCGGCGAGCGCGATCTTCTCGATCTGCTGGAGCACGTCGAGCGTCCGATTGGCGCTGGCCTCCGGCGGAGCCTGCACGTCGACCAGGAGATAGCCCTGGTCCTCGTTCGGCAGGAAGGCGGAGGGCAGGCGCATGAACGACCAGCCGAGGCCGACGAGTAGCGCGAGATAGATCACCATATAGCGTCCGGTGCGACGCGTGATCCCGCCGACGATGCCGCTATAGCCGTGCGACATC
>JAEXUU010000575.1 GCA_023452965.1 Pseudomonadota bacterium
GTCTTGCCGCGGCTCAGCAGGGCCGCGGCGCCGAACCCGGTTCCAGGGCCGAGCACCAGACGGGGGCCGGCCGGTTCCGGCTTGCCGGGCACGAGTGTGACGGTGTCCTCCTCCCGCAGCACCGCGAGATAGGCCGCCAGCCCCTCGAAATCATTGACCAGCAGCCCCTGTTCGAGGCCGAGGGTCCGCGCCAGTTTCGGCCCGTCGAAATGCCAGTTGGCATTGGTGAGCTGGGCGGTGCGCCCGTCGAGCGGACCAGCGACCGCAAGGATCGCCGAGCGCGGCCTTGTGTGGAGCGTCGAAAGCACCGATTCGAGCGCGGCCTCCGGTGTCGGATGAGCGCCGGTCGCGATCCGGGCGAGCGGCTGCGGCACTCCGCCCGGCTGCGAGAGCAGCGACAGCCGACAGTTCGTGCCGCCGATATCGGCGATCAGAACGGGGCCTGGGAAGCGCGGGGCCCTCAAGCCGGCGCCTTCCAGTCGGCGAACCAGCCAAGCCCTTCGAGGGTGCCGGCGCGCGGCCGATACTCGCAGCCGACGAAGCCGGGATAGCCGAGCGAGTCGAGCTGGGCGAACAGGCTCGGATAGTCCGGCCGCGTGCCGTCGGGCTCGTGGCGGCCTTCGGCGTTGGCGATCTGGACATGGCCGACGAGCGGGTAGAGCGCTTCCAGCCGCGCGCCGACTTCGCCGTGGATCAGCTCGCAATGGTACATGTCGAACTGCAGCTTGACGTTCGGCCGGCCGGATTCGCGGACATAGGCGGCCGCGGAGTCGAAATCGTTGAGGAAATAGCCCGGCATGTCCTTGCCGTTGATCGGCTCCAGCAGGAGATCGATGCCGTGCTCGCCGAGCTTGTCGGCGGCGTAGGCGATCGAGGCACGATAGGCCTGCTGCGCAGCGGGGTCCTTGGGGTCGGCATGGCCTGCCATCATGTGCAGGCGCTTGACGCCGGTTTCATGGGCGTAGGCCAGGGCGGTCTCGATGCCCTTGCGGAACTCGGCCTCGCGGCCCGGGATCGCGGCCATGCCGCGTTCACCCTTCTCCCAGTCGCCCGGCGGCAGGTTGAACAGCGCCTGCTCGAGCTCGCCGCCGGCCAGAGCAAGGCCGACCTGTTCGGGCGGATGCTCATAGGGGAACAGGAACTCGACAGCCTCGAAGCCGGCATCGGACGCCGCCTTGAAGCGGTCGAGGAAGGCCCATTCGTTGAACATCATCGAGAGATTGGCGGCAAAGCGAGGCATGGAGTTCTCTTCAGTCGATTCAGCCCGGGCAGGCTAGTCCGATCCGCCCGCTGCGTCATGCGGATAACGCGACTGGAGGCACTCCGTTCCGGAATGCGCGATCTGCGCTCGGGGTTTCGGGGCTCAAAGGCGGCCGACAAGCTGCGGCAAGGACGATGCGAGCAGGGCAAAGCCGGATAGGGTCAGAAGTCCCAGCACGATCCTGCGGAAGCTCGCCTCGCTGATCCCGATATAGAGCCGCGTGCCGAACAGCGTCGGGACCAGCATGGCCGGCGCGACCACCGCGAAACCCGGCAACATCTCGCGGGTGACCGTGCCACTTGCGAGATAGGCCAGCATGGTGGCGGCGAGCGTTGCCAGGTTGAAGTTCTGGATGATGTTGCGCTGGGCGTGCTTGTCGTAGCGGCGAAGCGTGCACCAGAGCGTCGGCAGCACGCCGGTGAAGCCGCCGAAGCCGCCCATGATGCCGCCGGCGAGCCCGACCGCGCCATCGGCCGCGCGCCCGCCGAAGCGGATGGCCGGCAGATGCGTCGCGAACAGCATGGCGGGGCACCAGATGACGAGCAGGAGCCCGAGCGCTGCCTTGAACATGTTGGCGTCGAGCAGGGGCAGGATGGCGACGCCGATCGGGATGCCCGCGAGCCCGCCGAGCAGGAAGGGCCAGAGCCGGGCGAAATCGAAGCCGCGACGGACCGAGAAGGCGGCGATGATCTGCCCGGTCAGGCTGCCGAACACAGCCATCACGGCGGCGAGCTTCGGGTCCAGCGTCCAGGCCCAGATCGACATCGCAACCAGGCTGAAGGCGAAGCCGGAGAGCCCCTGGACGAAGCCGGCGAGCGCCGCGCCGAGGGCGAGGCTCACGATGATGGTGGTGTCCATGAAGGGCCCCCGGTCCGCAATATGTCGCCTAGCTCATGCGTCCCGCTCGAAACACTTACTGTCGTCCCGGGCGACCGGAGGGAGACCTGGGACCCATGCCGGAACCGTTCAGGCATGGGTCCGGGTCGGCGCCGCTTCGCGGCTTGTCCGGGACGACCAGTCGAGAGCTTGAGGAAGGCTACTTCTTCGCCTCCGGCTTGGCCGGCGGGTTCGGGTCTTTCGAGAAGCTGCGGAAGACCATGTCGGGCGAGGAGGTGTTGTGGCGCGAATGGGTGGCGCGGCCCATCCAGACATCGGTCGCCTTGCCGCCGGCGAAGGGCATCAGCGCTTCCTCACGCCAGCCCTTGGCGCCCGGCTCGCGGATGGCGATGCGGGCGACGTCGTTGTTGAACTCGGTGACATACATCGAGCGCAGGGCGGCGAAGGCCTTGCCGCCGGTGACCGGCTTGTCGAGCACAGCGTCGAGCACCATGCGGTCCTGATCGACGCTGTCGAGCTTGAGGGTGCCGGAGGAGCCGTCCTTGAAGGCGAGGTTGAAGGAGAGCGTCTTCGGATCGAAGGCGATCTCCTTGATGTTCACGACCGGGCGCGCGCCGTCCTGCTCGATCGGCCCGAACAGGAAGGAGGAGCCATAGGCGGCGGCGGAGAGCTGCGGCGGTGGCAGCGGCCGGACGCGCCAGTAGCCGTCCTGCGGATAGACGACCAGAACCTCATAGGAGCCGGTCTTGCCGAGCTTCCAGAGCTGGACGAGATGCAGGCCCTTCTCGACG
>JAEXUU010000598.1 GCA_023452965.1 Pseudomonadota bacterium
GCCTAAAGAGGGAATGGCGCCGTCATTCCGGACAAGCCGCGCAAGCGGCGCTGATCCGGAATCCATCGAGGGGCGCTGCGCTCTACGATGGATTCCGGGACTTCGCTGCGCTCGCCCGGAATGACGGTGCGCGAGCCGGACTTAGAACAGTTTCATCCCGGGCGGGATCGGCAGGCCGCGCGTCACCTCGGCCATGCGGTCGGCGACGGCGCGCTCGGCCTTGTTGCGGGCGTCGTTGCAGGCGGAGATCACGAGGTCTTCGAGGATCTCCTGCTCGCCGGCGACCATCAGGCTCGGGTCGATCTTCACCGATTTCAGCACGTTCTTGGCGGTCATCACCACCGTGACCAGCCCGCCGCCCGCCGAGCCCTCGAACTCGAGCGTGTCGAGCTGGGCCTGCATGTCGGCCATCTTCTTCTGCATGTCCTGCGCCTGCTTCATCAGGCCCATCATGTCGCGCATCGCGGCGCTCCTTCTTGCTCAGTTGTCCGTCCAGAACTCGAAGCCCTCGAAATCCGGCTCGCTGTCGTCGAACAGCGGCTCGGCCTCGGGCAGATACTCGTCGCCGGCCGTCGCGCTCGCCTGCTGCTCGGCCTCGGCGACACGCGGGTCGCGGACGTCGACGATGCGGGCGCCGGGGAAGCGTTCCAGAACGGCGCGAACCACCGGGTGGCTGGCGGCATCGCTCTCGCGCTTGTCGCGCGCGGCCTCGGCCTGCTCGCGCAGGGTCGGCGCGCCTTCGGTGTTGGCGAGGGCGACCAGCCAGGTCTGGCCGGTCCAGTCCTTCAGCCGCTTCGACAGGTCGGTGGCGAAATGGCGGTTGCTCGAATTGGCCAGCGCGAACTCGATGCGGCCCGGCTCGAACTTGACCAGCCGGACGTCGCGCTCCAGCGCCAGCTTCATGGTGATGTCGCGCTGGCGCGAGGCGAGCGCGACGAGGTCTTCCAGGGTCTGGGGCTGCGGCAGGCCACCCGCCAACGCGCGCGGCGCGGTAGCGACGGCCGGAGCCGGATTGGCGGCGGCGAGCACGGGCCTTGCCGCCAGCGCGGTCGCGCCTCCGCCCGAAGGTGGGCGCGGGGAGGGCGCGCCATTGCCGTTGCCGGCCCCGCCATTGCCGTCGCGCAGCATCCGCAGCGCCTCGTCCGGCGTCGGCAGGTCGGCGGCGTGGGCGAGGCGCACCAGCGCCATCTCGGCCGCCATCACCGGGCGGTCGGCCTGGCGGACTTCGGCGATTGCCTTCAGCAGCATCTGCCAGGCGCGTGCGAGCACGCGAATCGACAGGCGCTGGGCGAAATCGGCGCCGCGGGTCCGCTCCGCCTGGCTCAGGCTGTTGTCCTTGGCGGCATCGGGCACGAGCTTCAGGCGCGTCACCAGATGGCTGAATTCGGCGAGGTCGGAGAGCACGACGGCAGGGTCGGCGCCTGCATCGTACTGCGCCCGCAATTCCCCGAGCGCGGCCGCGATGTCGCCCTTCATCACCTGCTCGAACAGGTCGATCACCCTGGCCCGGTCGGAGAGGCCGAGCATGGTGCGGACTTCTTCCAGCGTGATCTTGCCGCCGGCATGGGCAATCGCCTGGTCGAGGATCGAGAGCGAATCGCGCACCGATCCCTCGGCGGCGCGGGAGATCGCGGCCAGCGCCTCGTCCTCCGCCTCGATGCCCTCGGCCTTGCAGATGCCGCCGAGATGGCCGACCAGCAGGCCGGCATCGACGCGGCGAAGGTCGAAGCGCTGGCAGCGCGACAGCACCGTCACCGGCACTTTGCGGATTTCGGTGGTGGCGAAGATGAACTTGGCGTGCGGCGGCGGTTCCTCCAGCGTCTTCAGGAAGGCGTTGAAGGCGCCTCCCGAGAGCATGTGGACCTCGTCGATGATGTAGACCTTGTAGCGCGCGCTGGTCGGCGCGTAGCGCACGGCGTCGTTGATCTGGCGGACATTGTCGACGCCGTTATTGGAGGCGGCGTCGATCTCCATCACGTCGATATGCCGGCCCTCGACGATCGCCTGGCAATGTACGCCGAAGCTCGAGAGGTCAGTGGTCGGCGCGCCCGTGCCGTCGGCATTCTGGTAGTTCAGGGCGCGCGCCAGGATGCGTGCCGTCGTGGTCTTGCCGACGCCGCGCACGCCGGTCAGCATCCAGGCCTGAGGGATGCGGCCGGCCGCGAAGGCATTGGTCAGGGTCCTGACCATGGCATCCTGGCCGATCAGGTCGCCGAAATGCGCCGGGCGGTACTTGCGGGCGAGCACGCGATAGCCGGCCGGCTGGCTCGCCGCGGGGACGGGCGTGGGGGCAAGGCCGGGAAAGCCCGGCTCGTCGGCGGGGTCGGTCGCGTCGGTCATGCCATTGCTTTCGCCAATCGCGGCGCGGCGGTCAACGGCGCCTTGCATCCGCCGGGCCTGACCATGTCAGGAACCGCGCCACAGATGCGTCGCCGCGCGAGGCGGCAGGTGGGAGGCTGGACGAAGACCCGTTCGGTCTCGTTACGGCTGCTTCCTTCCGGACCTGACCGGGTTGGCGAGTGAGACGTCCCTCGCCAACCTCCCG
>JAEXUU010000587.1 GCA_023452965.1 Pseudomonadota bacterium
CACGCTGATCGACTGGGAGACCGGGATCTGGAACGCGCTGCAGCCGCTGATCAGCGCCGGCCGGCTCGATCTCGGGCGCGAGGAGGCGCTCGCCCGCTTCGGCCGGATCGAGAGTGAAATCGAGGAAGCCGCGCCGTCGCTGCGTTATTCGACGCTGCTCGCCGCCGTTCATGCGCGCCTGGCCAAAGAGCTGGGCGTCGCCATCCATGCCGACCTGAACGAGCGCTTCGGCGGTTCTGTGCCGGACTGGCCGGCCTTCCCGGATTCAGCCGAGGCGCTGGCCTATCTCAAGCGGCACTTCAGGCTGGTGATCCTCTCCAATGTCGATCGCGCGAGCTTTGCGGCGAGCAACCGCAAGCTCGGCGTCAGCTTCGACGCGATCTACACCGCCGAGGATATCGGCTCCTACAAGCCCGATCCGCGCAATTTCACCCATCTGCTCAGGCATCTGGAAGCCGATCTCGGCCTCGAAGCCCGGGTGGTGCTGCACACCGCGCAGAGTCTCTTCCACGACCATGTCCCGGCGGAGCGGGCCGGGCTTGCGCGGGCCTGGATCGACCGGCGCTTCGGCATGGCGGGCAGCGGCGCGACGCAAGATCCCGCGACGCGGCCGCATGTCGATTTCCATTTCAAGAGTCTCGCCGAACTGGCGGAGGCGCATCGCGCCGCGATGGGCGGCTGAGCTTCAGCCGCTGAAGCCGCCATCGTCGAGGAAGCGCCGCTCCTCGGCCGAGCTCTGCCGGCCGAGGACGGGATTACGGTGCGGGAAACGGCCGAAGTCGCGGATGATGTCGCGATGGATCTCTGCGAACTTCACGCCTTCCGGGTCCTCGGCCGCCTCGCAGAGCGCGACGCAGCGCTGCTGGTCGGCCAGATCCTCGGAATGCATCAACGGCATGTAGATGAAGCGCCGCTCCGGGTTCTCGAAAGCCTGGTCGAAACCGCGCGCAATGGCGCGCTCGGCGACGGCTAGCGCCAGCGGATCGGCGGCGAAGGCCTGCGGCGAGCCGCGATAGAGATTGCGCGGGAACTGGTCGAGCAGGAGCAGCAGGGCATAGACGCCGTCCGGCGTCTCTTCCCAGGCGCTCAGCTCGCCGCGGGCGGCGGCTTCGACCGCGGTGAGGAAGCGCCGGCGGATATCCGCATCGAAAGCGTCGTCCTTGGCAAACCACTTCTCCGGCCCGGCCTCGCGCCAGAAATCGAGAATCGCGGTGGCTGCGGGCGGGGTCATGGGCAAGGCTCCGTCGGGTTTCGGCAATGCGTTCGGCTCCCGCCTTATATAGGCCCTGCGGCGCCGCGGGGGAGGCGGGGCGTCGCCGCAGCTTTCCGCTTGCACGGCCGCGGGCCCTGCGATAGATCACGGAACCGTAACGTACGGTACTGTTCCGAACCATGACCGATCCCGCCACCGAAAGCCAGGCAGAGGCGCTGACACCGCGACAGCTCGCGGTGCTCGATGCCGTGCTCGGACTGATGGTGGAGAAGGGCGATCAGCTGACCATGGCGGCCGTGGCGCGGCGGGCGAGCTGCTCGAAGGAGACGCTCTACAAGTGGTTCGGAGACCGGGACGGGCTCCTGACCGCTACCGTGCAGTGGCAGGCCTCGAAGGTCCGCGCCGGCAATTACGACCGCCAGAAACTCGATGCGCTGTCCTTGCGCGACAGCCTGATCCGCTTCGCCGTGAACTGGCTCGAAGTGATCTCGAGCCCGACCTCGATCGCGCTCAACCGCCTCGCCATCAGCCATGCCGCGACCCATGAGAGCAATCTCGGCGGCATTGTGCTCGCCAATGGCCGCTTCGCCATCGGCGAGCGGCTGCGGCCGCTGCTCGAGGACGGGCGCGAGACCGGGCTGCTCGACTTCGACGATGCCGAGGCGGCGTTCAGGACCTTTTTCGGCCTGGTCGGCCGCGACGTGCAGATCCGCTTGCTGCTCGGCGATGCGCTGAAGCTCAGCGCTGCCGAGATCGAGCGCGACGCCGCCCGCGCCGCCGACCAGTTCCTCGCACTTCACGGGCGGGCGAAACCCGCACCGAAAGCCTGAAACCAAGAGATCAACCCAAGGAAGGACGCATCCAATGCGCGTTTATTACGATCGTGACGCCGACATCAACCTGATCAAGGGCAAGAAGGTCTGCATCGTCGGCTACGGCAGCCAAGGCCATGCGCACGCGCTCAATCTGCGCGATTCCGGCGTCAAGGAGATCATCATCGCCCTGAAGGCCGGCTCGGCCACCCGCAAGAAGGCCGAGGAAGCCGGCTTCAAGGTCATGACCCCGTCCGAGGCCGCCAAGGTCTCCGACATCATGATGATGCTGACCCCCGACGAACTGCAGGGCGACATCTATCGCGACGAGCTGCACGCCAACATGAAGGAGGGCGCTGCCCTTCTGTTCGCGCACGGCCTCAACGTCCACTTCAACCTGATCGAGCCGCGCAAGGACCTCGACGTGCTGATGGTCGCCCCGAAGGGCCCCGGCCACACCGTCCGTTCCGAGTATCAGCGCGGCGGCGGCGTGCCGACCCTGATCGCGATCCACCAGGACGCGACCGGCAACGCGCATGACCTCGGCCTCTCCTACGCCTCGGCCAATGGCGGCGGTCGCGCCGGCATCATCGAGACGACCTTCAAGGAAGAGTGCGAGACCGACCTGTTCGGCGAGCAGGTCGTGCTCTGCGGCGGCCTGGTCGAGCTGATCAAGGCCGGCTACGAGACCCTGACCGAGGCCGGCTACGCCCCGGAAATGGCCTATTTCGAGTGCCTGCACGAAGTGAAGCTGATCGTCGACCTCATCTACGAGGGCGGCATCGCCAACATGAACTACTCGATCTCGAACACCGCCGAGTACGGCGAGTACGTCACCGGCCCGCGGATCATCACCGCCGAGACCAAGGCCGAGATGAAGCGCGTGCTCGCC
>JAEXUU010000737.1 GCA_023452965.1 Pseudomonadota bacterium
GTCTTCACCTATCTGAACTACACGCTGCCGGCCAAGGGCGTGGTTCCCATGCACTGCTCGGCCAATGTCGGCTCCAAGGACGATCCGGCGATCTTCTTCGGCCTCTCCGGCACCGGCAAGACCACCCTCTCGGCCGATCCCGACCGCACCCTGATCGGCGCCGCCGAGCATGGCTGGTCGAAGGACGGCATCTTCAATTTCGAGGGCGGCTGCTACGCCAAGACGATCCGTCTCTCGGCGGAAGCCGAACCGCAGATCTATGCGGCGTCGCAGCGCTTCGGCACGGTGCTCGAGAACATCGTGATGGATCCGATCTCGCGCGAGGTCGATTTCGACAACGAGACCAAGACCGAGAACACCCGCTCGGCCTATCCGCTCGACTTCATCCCGAACGCCTCGCGCTCGGGCCGCGCCGGCACGCCGAAGAACATCGTGATGCTGACCGCCGACGCCTTCGGCGTGATGCCGCCGATCGCCAAGCTGACCCCGGCCGAGGCGATGTACCACTTCCTTTCCGGCTATACCGCCAAGGTCGCCGGCACCGAGCGCGGGCTCGTCGGCGTGCAGCCGGAATTCTCGACCTGCTTCGGCTCGCCCTTCCTGCCGCGCCACCCGTCGGAATACGCCAACCTGCTGCGCGACTTCATCGCCAAGCATCATGTCGACTGCTGGCTGGTCAACACCGGCTGGACCGGCGGCGGCTACGGCACCGGCCGGCGCATGCCGATCCGCGTCACCCGCCGCCTGCTCACCGCGGCGCTCGACGGCTCGCTCAACCGCGCCGATTTCCGCCGGGATCCTTATTTCGGTTTCGCCGTTCCCACTTCGGTGCCCGGCGTCGAGCCGCACATCCTCTATCCTGTCAAGACCTGGGCCGACAAAGCCGCCTTCGCCGAGACCGCGAAGAACCTGATCGGCATGTTCGCCAAGAACTTCGAGAAGTTCGAGGAGCATGTCGACGATGCGGTGAAGGCGGCGGCGCCGACCAACTCGCTCGCGGCTTGAGCGTCTGCCGATATGGCGTGCTATGAGAGGCGGCGATGAGCCGCCTCTTTCTTTTTCTCCTGCAAGCTCTGCTGACGCTCGTGGTTCTCGGAACCACGCTGTGGGGCGTCGGGCTTCTGGTCTTTCGCCTGCCCGGCGCGATCGGCATCGCCGGCGCGGTCGGCTTCGGGCTCGCGGGCCTCGCCGGCGCGGTCGGCCTGTGGACCGGTGCACCGCGGCTGCCTCTGTCCTTCGCCGTGCTCTTCATCGGCCTGCTCGGCTGGTGGCACGGTATGCAGCCCTCGCATCAGCGCGACTGGATTCCCGAGCTTGCCAGGCTGCCCGAGATCGCCCGCGAGGGTGACAAGCTCACCGTCAGCAATCTCCGCAATTTCCGCTGGCGCACCGAGGCCGATTACGACCAGCGCTGGGAGACGCGCAGCTTTGACCTGACCAAGGTCGAGGGCGTCGATCTTTTCCTCTCCTACTGGTCGGGCGAGGCGATCGCCCATCTCCTGGTCAGCTTCAACTTCCGCGATTCCCTGCCGCTGACCTTCTCGATCGAGGTCCGGCGCGAGAAGGGCGAGGAATGGTCGTCGCTCGCCGGCTTCTTCCGGGTCTACGAGATGGCCTATGTCGCGGCCGACGAGCGCGACGTCGTCGGCCTGCGCACCCATGCGCGCGGCGAGGATGTCCGGATGTTCCGCCTGCGCGCCTCGCCCGCACAGGCGCGCGAGGTGCTGCTCGCCTATGTCGCGGATGTGAACCGGCTGGCTGCGCAGCCGCGCTGGTACAACACCATCACCACCAACTGCACCACCGTGGTCTACCGGCTGGTCCGCTCGGTCGCGCCCGAGTCGAGCTTCACGCCGCGGCTCGATCCGCGCGTCCTGCTCTCCGGCTATCTGCCGGGCTATCTCAAGGATATCGGCGCGGTCAGACAGGACATGCCGCTCGACGAGCTCGTCCGGCTCGGCCGGATCAGCGAGCGGGCGAAGGCGATCTCACTCGACGATCCGGATTTCTCGCGCCTGATCCGCGAGGGCGTACCCAAGCCTTGAGACCGGCGCTCAGCCATAGCCGTGCAGCGAGGCGCCATGGCGCTTCAGCCAGGCCTCGGCCTCTTCCGTGCGCGGGCAGAGCTTGTGGGGCAGCGCCCAGAAGCGGTGCGAATGGTTCATCTCCTTGAGATGCGCGACCTCATGGGCGGCGAGGTAGTCGAGCACCAAAGGCGGCGCCAGGATCAGTCGCCAGGAGAAGTTGAGATGGCCCTTCGACGAGCACGAGCCCCAGCGGCTGGTGGTGTCGCGGATGGTGATCTTGCGGGCGGGGATGCCGAGCGTCGCCGTATGGACCCGCACTGCCCTCTCAAGATCGGCGAGCGCCTCGCGGCGCAGGAAATCCTTGACCCGCCTTGCGACATGGGCCGCCTCGCCGCAGACCGTGAGGATCGGCTCGCCCTCGCTTGAAAGCGCGGCGCGGGTGATGCCGCGGACCTTGGTCCAGTGCACGATGCGGTGCGGCGTGCCGCGCAGCGGCACCAGCGCGCCGGGCTCGAAGGGCACCCCGGCCGGCCGCTTGGCCAGCCTTGCAGCGATCCAGCCGCCATGGTTCTGGGCGAAGCTGCGGCCCAGGGCGAAATCGGCGCGCTCGGGCAGGGTCAGGGTGATCTCGCCGGTCGCTTGCGAGACCCGCAGCGTCATACGCCGCGCCGTCGCGCGCCGCTTCACGGCCACCGGGTAGACGGCGCCGGCATGCGCGACCTCGATCCGGTCCGGATCGGGCTGACGCTTGAACAGGGAGAACCGCATCGCCGCGATTGTGCGGGATTCGCGCCGGGAGAGGAAGGGGCGGGCTCGCGGCCCGCCGTCTCAGCCGGCGACCTTCAGCGCCTTGCGGGCGGTGGCGGCGCTGTCGTTGCGGCGCTCGCTGGCCGCCTTCATGTCGAGCGTCAGCATGAAGTCGGAGATCCGCGGCGCAATCTCGGAGCGGAAGCGCGAGCCGTTGAAGACGCCGTAATGGCCGACGCCCATCTGCAGATACTCGGCCCGCAGATCGTCCGGGATGTTGACGCACAGATCATGCGCCGCCTTGGTCTGGCCGACGCCTGAGATGTCGTCCTTCTCGACCTCGACCGTCATCAGCGCGACGCGGCGGATCGCGGTCAGGTCGACCGGCTTGTCGCGATGCATCAGCTCGCCCTTGGGCAGCGCATGCTGGACGAAGACCTTGTCGACGGTCTGCAGATAGAACTCGGCCGTCAGGTCCATCACGGCGAGGTACTCGTCGTAGAAGTCGCGGTGCTTCTCGGCCGAATCGCCGTCGCCGGCGACGAGATGCTTGTACATGTCGTAATGGGCGGTCAGGTGGCGGTCGAAATTCATCGCCATGAAGCCCGAGAGCTGCAGGAAGCCGGGATAGACCTCGCGGAAGGCGCCGAGATGCGGGAACGGCACCCTTGTGATGCAGTTGCGGCGGAACCAGTCGGTGCCGCGCTCCATGGCGAGCTGGTTGACCGCGGTCGGCGAGCGGCGGGTGTCGATCGGCCCGCCCATCAGCGTCATCGAGCGCGGCGCGTTCGGGTCGCCCTCGGCCTCCATGCGCGCGATCGCCGCCAGCACCGGCACGGAAGGCTGGCAGACGGCCATCACATGGGTGTCCGGGCCGAGCTTCTGCAGCATGGCGATGACGTAGTCGATATAGTCGTCGAGATCGAAGCTGCCGGCCGCCATCGGCACCAGCCGGGCATCGATCCAGTCGGTGATGTAGACCTCGTGATCGGGCAGGAAGGCCTCGACCGTGCCGCGCAGCAGGGTGGCATAGTGGCCCGACATCGGCGCGACCATCAGCACCTTGGGCTGCGGCTTGCGGCGCTGGCCGATCTGGCGGTCGAAATAGATCAGGTTGCAGAACGGGCGCTGCCAGACGATGCGCTCCTCTACCGCGACCTTGACGCCGTTCATCGTGGTGGTGTCGAGGCCGAAGGCCGGCTTGCCGTAGCGGCGCGTCGTGCGCTCGAACAATTCGCAGGAGGCGGCGACCGAGCGGCCGAACGGGGTGTAGGTCAGCGGATTCGCCGGGTTCTTGAAGGCCAGGTGCATGGCGTCGGACACGGCCCGCGCCGGGCTGACCATCATATGAACCGCTTCATAGGCGTGATAGGCGAACGACATGGCAGCCCTTTCGTCCCGGCAGTTACCTTTTCGCAGTGCCAAATCCTGTATGCACTGCAACAGGGGAACGCAGCGTAGATGGAATTTGTTCTCATTCAATCGTTCAAAGGGCTAAGATTTCCTTGTGATGCCGGTTAGACACAGTTTTGCACTGCCGAAGAGCCTCGCCCGTTCCAGAAATTGCGCGACCTGACCATGTCCGACCTCTTCCCCGAAGCGCCGGTCCGCGCGCTCCGCCATCTGCGCCTCGACACGCTGGTGCGCCTGCGCTGGCTCGCCATCGCCGGTCAGAGCCTCGCGGTCGCCGGCGTCCATTTCGGCCTCGGTTTCAGCCTGCCCTTCGGCTGGTGCTTCGTGGTGATCGCCGTCTCGGCCTGGCTGAACATCGCGCTGCGCATCCGCTTCCCGCTCAACCACCGCCTGCGCGAGGGGGCGGCGACGGCGCTGCTCGCCTTCGACATCCTGCAGCTCGCGGCGCTGCTCTATCTCACCGGCGGTCTGCAGAATCCGTTCTCGATTCTGTTCCTGGCGCCGGTGATGATCTCGGCGACGGCGCTGCCGCCGCGCCACACGCTGGCGCTCGGCCTGCTGGCGGCCGGGCTTGCGACCCTGCTCACCTTCCTGCACTGGCCGCTGCCCTGGTCCGGCAGCGACCGCCCGGTGCTGCCCCCCTATTACCAGGCCGGAAACTGGATCTCCCTGCTGCTCGGCCTCGGCTTCACCGGCATCTATGCCTGGCGGGTCAGCAAGGAGGCGCATGATCTCTCGGCGGCGCTCGCCGCGACGGAGCTTGTACTGGCGCGCGAACAGCATCTCTCGCAGCTCGACGGGCTCGCCGCTGCCGCTGCGCACGAGCTCGGCACGCCGCTGGCGACGATCACGCTGGTCGCGCGCGAACTCTCCCGCCTCGCGCCGCCGGAAGGCGAGATGGCCGACGACATCAACCTGCTGCGCGAGCAGGTCGACCGCTGCCGCGGCATCCTCGGCAAGCTCGCCTCGCTGCAGGATGACGATGCCGGCCCGCTCGACCAGCTCTCGCTCAGCCTCCTGATCGAGGAGGCGGCCGGGCCGCAGCGCCCCTTCGGCGTACCCTTCGAGATTTCGCTGGTCGGCGACAAGCCGGAGCCGGTCTGCCGCCGCAATCCCGGCATGATCTACGGGCTCGGCAACATCGTCGACAACGCCGTCGACTTCGCGCGCTCGAAGGTGACGATCTCGGCGCAGTGGACGCAAGGGGCCGTCGTCCTGACCATCGCCGACGACGGGCCGGGCTTCACCTCGGAGGTGCTGATGCGCGCGGGCGATCCCTATCTCTCGCGCTCGCACAACAAGGAAACGCGCGCCGGCGGCGGCCTCGGCCTTGGCCTGTTC
>JAEXUU010000740.1 GCA_023452965.1 Pseudomonadota bacterium
GTACACGCTATTCCGTTCGAGCCGGGACGCCTCCAGCCCGCAGAGCTGGTATCTGCGTTCCGATCTGATCCCGATAACTGTTCCGCCGGGACCGGGCCCGGCCCCGGATCCGACCCCTACTCCCACGCCTGATCCCGGGCCGGGGCCCTCCCCCGCGCCAACACCGTCCCCAGCGATCCCCAATTACCGCCAGGAGACCTCTCTCTACGCGGCGCTTCCGGCGATGCAGCTGATCTATGGCCGGACCTTGCTGGACAGCCTGCATGAGCGGGTCGGCGAATTGAGGCCGCAGGAGCCGCCGGCGTTGACCGAAGAGCGAACCATATGGTGCGCGGATCCAGCCCAGAACAACCGCTGCACCACGGTCGTGCGCTTGCCGGATCGCGAGATCGCCGCCAGCCGCAGCTTCGCCTCTCTGGGCTGGGCACGCATCATCGCCACCCATGGCAACCGCGATGGCGGCCCGTGGGGCGTCTATCGCGACGGCCCCAATTTCGACTACGACCTTTACGGCCTGCAGGCGGGGCTCGATCTCTATCGCGGCATCAATGCCGACGGCTCGCGCGACCATGCCGGCATCTATGCGGCCATCGGGCGGATCGAGGGCGACGTCACCCATTTCAACGGCCTCCGAGCCGGCCGCAACACGATCGACGCCTATTCGATCGGTGGGTACTGGACCCATTTCGGTCCTTCGGGCTGGTACCTCGACGGCGTCGTCCAGGGCACCTGGTACGATGCCAAGGCCGACTCCCGCCGCGGCTTCTCGCTTAGCAAGGACAGTTTCGGCTTCGGCGCGTCGCTCGAAGGCGGTTATCCGATCGCGCTCGGGGGCGGCTGGATCATCGAGCCGCAGGCTCAGCTCGTCTACCAGACCCTCTCGAACGGCTCCGCATCCGACGGCGCGGCACTGGTGCGCTTCTCCGACGGACAGTCGCTTGCCGGCCGGGTCGGCGCCCGCCTCGCCAAGGGCTGGGAACTGGAGGAAGGGGCGGCAAGGCCTCGCATGCTCACGGCCTGGCTCAAGGCGAGCGTCTGGAACGAGTTCCTGGGCGAGCCGAAGGCCTCGTTCTCCTCCGCGACCGGGTTCATCCCGTTCCGTTCGGACCTCGGCGGAACCTGGGGGGAGGTCAAGGTCGGCATCGACGCGCAAACCTCCCGCAGCACGGCGATCTACGCATCCGCAGGCTACTCGGTCGGGTTCAATGGACGATCGCACGCCTATGACGGGCGCCTGGGCCTCAAGGTGACCTGGTAGGAAATCGCTCACTGGCTCGCGCTCGTTCCGCCATCTCCGAGCGACATCTGTCAGCGCGATACCGACGGCGTTACGGCCTTGTGCGGGACGCGGCCTCCCCTTGCGTCGGGCGACTTGCCTCGGCGTCGGCAACGGGCGATGGAACCGGCTCCCGCCCTGCCCAAAAGATCGCCATGCCCAGCCGCAACACCACGCTCGCCGGTATCGCCATGATGCTGCTGGGCATCCTGCTGTTCTCGCTCAACGACGTGATGGGGAAATGGCTGGTCGCGACCTATACGGTCGGCCAGGTCCTGCTGCTGCGTTCGGCAGCCGCGCTCCTGGTGATCACCCCCTTCGTGGTGAAGCAGGGCGTAGGCCGCACGCTGCGCCCCGAGCGGCCCAGCCTGCAGCTGCTGCGCGTCACGCTCGGCTCCTGCGAGGTCGCTCTCTTCTATTGGGCAGTCTCCTATCTGCCGCTCGCCGACACGATGACGCTCTGGCTGGCCGCGCCGGTCTGGGCGGTGGTGCTGGCGGCGCTGCTACTCGGCGAACGGGTCGATGCCGGCCGCTGGCTCGCGGTAGCCGCGGGCTTCGTCGGCGTCGCGATCGCGCTCAACCCCTCCGGGCAGAGCCTGTCCCTGCCGGCGATCATTGCGCTGGTCGGCAGCTTCTCCTTTGCGGCCATGATGATCACCGGCCGGCAACTGCGCGGAACGCCCGACGTCACCCTGGTCTTCTGGCAGACGCTCGGCGCGCTGGTGATGGGCCTCGTGCTGCTGCCCACCGGCTGGGTGACGCCGACCCTCGCCGATCTCGGCCTGCTCGGCCTGCTCGGCATCATCGCCATGGTCGCGCATCTGTGCGTCACGCGCTCGCTGAAGCTCGCCGAGGCCTCGGTCGTCGTGCCCTATCAGTACACGCTGATCGTATGGGCGCTGGTGTTCGGCTGGTTCGTCTTCGGCGACTGGCCGACGCCGACCATGCTGTTCGGCGCCGCCCTCATCATCGCCGCCGGCCTCGCTTTGCTCGTGCTCGAAAGGCGGGCCGGAAACGCGCTGTCCGAGGCAGCCGCCAAGGACCGCGTCACGATCGAACAGAACTAAGCGCCCCCCCACCGGCAGTCGCCAGCAGCCCGCTGCCGGTTCGGCCGTCTGGCGATCGTCCCGCTCCCTGCCGGGGTGTCCTGCGTCGAGGTCGGGGCTGCGGGGCTGGTATCGTCGGCGCGGACGCGCGACAAGTCTCCGGCCCGGCCGCAGAGCCGGGCGCAGGCGAGGAACGATGATGGCGACGATCTCCTATCTGACGACGGTGCAGTTCGGCTTCGGCGAATTGAAGGCGGTTGCCGACGGCCTCGCCCAGCTTGGGATCTCCCGTCCGCTGATCGTCACCGACCGCGGCCTCGCCGCCACCGATCTGATCGGGCGCCTGCGCGCCGTCTCGCCTGTCCTCGGCAATGCCGCGCTTTTCGCGGAGACCCCAACCAACCCGACCGAGGAAGCCGTCCTCGCCGCGCTCGCCGTCTATCGCGAGCATGATTGCGACGGGCTGATCGCCATCGGCGGCGGTTCGCCGATCGATCTCGCCAAGGGCGTCGCCCTGCTCGCCGGCCACGACGGTCCGCTCGAAACCTACGCCGCGATCCTCGGCGGCATCCCGAAGATCACCGCCAAGGTCGCGCCGGTCATCGCCATCCCGACCACGGCCGGCACCGGCAGCGAGGTCGGCCGCGCCGCACTGATCACGCTGAACGACGGCCGCAAGCTCGGCTTCATCTCGCCCCACCTGATCCCGAAGCTCGCCGTCTGCGATCCCGAGCTGACGCTCGGCCTGCCGGCCTGGCTCACCGCCGCGACGGGCATGGACGCGATCACCCATTGCATCGAGACCTATCTCAGCCCGCGCGACAACCCGGTCGCCGAGGCGATCGCGCTGGACGGGCTTAAGCGCGCGGTCGGCCATATCGAACGCGCCGTCGTCGACGGCTCCGACCGCGAGGCACGCAAGGAAATGCTGATGGCGGCCCTGCAGGGCGGCCTCACCTTCCAGAAGGGGCTCGGCGCCGTGCACGCCCTCTCCCACCCGCTCGGCGGGCTGAAGCAGGTCTCGCTGCATCACGGCACGCTGAACGCCGTGCTGTTGCCTGCCGTACTGCGTTTCAACGAGCCCTCGGCCAAGGACAAGTACGCCGAGATTCGTCGCACACTCGGCCTCCCCGCCGATGTCGATCTCGCAGAATGGATCGCCGGCCTCACCGCAAGGCTCGGCATGCCGGCCTCGCTCTCGGCGATGGGCGTGCCGCGCGAGGTCCTGCCCGCCATCGCCGAGGCCGCGGTGAAGGACCATTCCAGCGCAAGCAATCCGCGCGCCGCCAGCGCCGCGGACTATGAGGCTATGCTGGAAGAGTCCTTCGGCTGACCAGAAAGCGCGATAGGAAAGTCACAATCCGCGACGGTTTGCGGCCGAAACGCAACCGTCGCCTTGACCGGAACGGGGCTCGCCGCCATCGTAGCGCAACGGATTCAGTCCCTTTTTCCGAAGGCCGCCCATGCGCCGCGTTTCGCTCCTCTCGGCCCTTGCCGCCACGCTCTGCCTCGCTGCCCTGCCGGCGCAGGCAGGAGGTGAAGTCTATGGCGACCCGGCCTATCGCTCGGGCGGCCGCTATGTCGACCCGGCCGACCGCGCCGAAGAACGCATCATCCCGATGTACGGCAACCTGCCGGCCTGCGAGGACCCGGCGGTGCTGGGCGAGATCACAAGCTGGTTCAATTCGCGCGAAGCCAAGTTCTGGGGGCCGCTGCGGGTTGTCAGCTTCGACCATGTCCGGCCGATCGCCTGGCGCCCCTGGGGTGCGGACTTCATCCCGCGCCGCTTCTGCACCGCGCGCGTCATGACCAATGACGGCGTCCTGCGCCGGGTCGACTACTCCGTGCGTGAAAACCTCGGCCTGTTCGGCTGGACCTGGAACGTCAACTGGTGCGTCGACGGGCTCGACCGTCACCGCTCCTACGCCCCCGGCTGCCAGATGGCGCGCCCCGGCCCCGAGCGGTAACATCGGCGCATGAAGCTTTCACGCGCCTGGCTGTCATCGCTGGCGCTGCTCGGTCTTGTTGCCTTCGGCGCTCCGGCGCAGGCGCAGCATAGCCGTGGCGGTGCGCCCGGCGATTTCGATTTCTATGTGCTCGCCCTCTCCTGGTCGCCGGGCTTTTGCGAGTTGGAGGACGGCGGCCGCGGGCGGGCGCGCGAGCAATGCGCGCCCGGCGCCAATCTCGGCTTCGTCGTGCACGGGCTCTGGCCGCAGAACGAGCGCGGCTATCCGACCGATTGCGGCCCGTCCGGGCGCAGTCCTTCACGAATGGCGATGTCGGAAGCCGAGGGGCTGTTCCCATCCGAGGGGCTCGCCCGCTATCAATGGCGCAAGCACGGCACCTGCACCGGCTCGAGCCCGAGCGACTATTTCGCCGATGTTCGCCGCGCCCGCGAGAAGATCGTGATCCCGCCTCCCCTGCGCGACAGCGGCCGCGAGCAGGTCTGGACGCCGATCGATCTCGAACGCGCCTTCGTCGCCGCCAATCCAGGGCTGCGCACCGACATGATGTCGGTCGCCTGCCGCCGCGGCGTACTCCAGGAAGTGCGGATCTGCTTCACCCGGGACCTGCGGAGCTTCCGCACCTGCCAGGAAGTCGACCGCTCCGGCTGCCGGGCGCCGGACTTCAAGGTCAACGCCAGCCCCTGAGCCCCAGCTTCCACGGCCGATATCAGCCGGAGCGAGATCGGCCGGGGCATGCTCAAGCAGAGCCGGCAGCGGTCAGCTTGAAGAAAATCCGATAAAACAAGGGATTAGAGCATTTCCGCGTTTCAAGGAAATGCTCTAAGACCGCTGCATGAACTACCGTCACGGCTTTCACGCCGGCAACTTCGCCGACATCCTGAAGCACGTCATGCTGATGCGTATCCTCACGCATCTCAACGGCAAGGATAAGCCTTATCGCATCATCGATACGCACGCCGGCGCCGGACGTTATGATCTAAGCTCGGACGAGGCTCTGCGCACACATGAATGGCGCGACGGCGTGGCACGGCTCGACCAGTCCCTTCTCGCCCCGGCGGTGGAGGAACTGCTCGCCCCCTGGCGCAAGGCGGTGGCGGCCGCTCGAGCTCTCTACGGCGCCGACGCCTACCCCGGCTCGCCTTGGCTCTGCCGTCAGGCGATGCGCGCCGACGATCGCTTGATCGCCGCCGAGCTGCACGAGAACACCCACCGCAAGCTGGTCCAGGCAATCGGAAGCGACTCGCGTTGCAAGGCGCTGGCCATCGACGGCTGGGTCGCCCTCGGCGCCAATGTGCCGCCAAAGGAGCGGCGCGGACTGGTCCTGATCGATCCGCCCTTCGAGGAGAAGGACGAGTTCGCGACGCTCGCCGGCGCCTTCATCGCCGCCTGGCATAAATGGCCGACCGGCACCTACGCGCTCTGGTACCCGGTCAAGGATCGGCGGGCCGTGGACGGCCTTGTATCGGCAATTTCGGACGCCGGCATTGGCCGCCTGCTCAGGCTCGAGATCGATGTCGACCGGCCTGAAGCAGCGGGAGGTCTCGGCGCGACCGGGCTGCTGGTCGTCAATCCGCCCTGGCTGCTCGCGCAGGAAGCGGAAATCCTGCTGCCGGCGCTGTGCGAGCGCCTCGCGCAAGGCCCGCGGCCGCGCTATCGATGCGAGGCGATCCGCCCCGACGGCTGATCGTTCCGATTCGCAGCGAGCACGAGAGCCTTGCCATGCTGACCTTGCGTTCTTCCCCCGCCTCGCCCTTTGGCCGCAAGGTCAAGATCTCCATGATCGAGCTCGGTCTCACGGACAAGATCGAGATCGTGGTGGCCGACACCACCAACCCCGCCGATCCCCTGCGTAAGCAGAACCCGCTCGGCAAGATCCCGACCCTTGTCCTCGAGGACGGGTCGAGCCTGTTCGATTCGCGGGTCATCGTCGACTATCTCGACCATCTTGCCGGTGGCTGGCGGATCATCCCGGCCGGCGCGGAACGCTTCGCGCAATTGCGGCTGCAGGCGCTCGCCGACGGCATCTGCGACGCAGCCTTGCTCCAGGTCTACGAAGTCCGCTTCAGGGCGGCCGAGATGCGCCACGCCGGCTGGGTCGAGAACCAGCAGGGCAAGATCGACCGGGCGCTCGCTACACTCGAAGCCGAGCCGCCGGCCTTTGCCGACCGCCCGCGAATCGGCGAAATCGCGCTTGCCTGCGCGCTCGGCTATCTCGACCTGCGCCATGAAGGCAAATGGCGCGCAGCGCATCCGCGTCTCGTCGCCTGGCTCGATGCCTTCGCTGCAAAGGTGCCGGCCTTCGAGGCGACACGCTTCAAGGGCTGACGGCAGCCCCAGGCCTTGCCGGACGGTTCAGACGTCGAGCGCTGCGCCAGCTATCTAGCCGACCGCTGTTCCGAACAAGGCCGCTCCTGAGGGGGCGGCCTTTGTGCAATGTCCGGGCAAGACAAGGCTGCGAAAAGCTTCACGGCGGCCAAGCTTCGGGCAAAGAAAAACCCGGTGGCCGAAGCCACCGGGTCTCGTTCCGTCTCCGGGAGGAGAAATCAGAACTTGTAGCTGAGGCGGGCGCGGACGACCGAGAAGTCGGTGCCGACCTTGGTGCCGAAGCCAGCGATGTTCTTCTCGCCGAGGTCGACGTAGAGGTACTCGACGCCGCCGATCAGGTTGTTGGTGAAGGCGTACTCGACGCCCGCGCCGACAGCCCAGCCACCGGTGTGGGTGCGGTCGGACGAGAAGGCCAGACCCGGGATCGAGGTCTTGACGTTGCCGTAGGCCCAACCACCGGTGACGTAGGGCAGGAACCGGTCGAAGGCGACGCCGACGCGAGCGCGGACGGTGCCGAAGTACTCGGTCTTGACGCTGTCACCGAAGACGTCGCGGCCGGTGCCGAGATCGGCGCCCTGAATGTCAGCTTCGAGGCCGACCACGAACTGGCCGATCTGGTAGGTGTAGCCGACCTGGCCACCGCCGACGAAGCCGTCGAGATCGCCGACATTGGCCCAACCGTTGGCATTCACGTTGCCCCAGCCGTAGCCGGCGTTGGCACCGACGTAGAAGCCGGTCCAGGTGAAGGCCGGAACGTAAACCGGGGCAGCGACCGGGCCCTTGCGGGACGGCAGATCAGCGGCAGAAGCGGCGCCAGCGGCGACGATACCGAGCGCCGCAACGCTC
>JAEXUU010000746.1 GCA_023452965.1 Pseudomonadota bacterium
ACCTTGTCCGCCTCGTGCGGCCGGTAGCTGGAAGCGACGATGGCGGTCGCACCGATGAAGCCGAAATTCCAGCCGATGCCGAGCAGGACGAGCGCGATCCAGAAATGCGCGACGCTGAGCCCGGACAGGCCGACGATAGCCGCGACGGCGGTCAGCAGCAGGCCGAGCGCGGTGATCTTCTCCTTGCCGTAGCGGGCGATCAGGCGGCCGGTGAAGAAGCTCGGCCCGAACATCGAGAGCACGTGCCACTGGATGCCGAGCGCCGCATCGCCGATCGAATGGCCGCAGGCGACCATGGCGAGCGGCGCCGCGGTCATGACGAAGCTCATCAGCCCGTAGGCGACAAGTGCCGCCGTCACCGAGGCGATGAATTTGGGCTGGCGCATGATCTCGGAGAGCGGCCGGCCGCCACCGGAACGCTTCTCCACCACTGGGGGAGCGCGCAACAGGAGGACCACGCCGACGGCGAGCAAGGCGAGCCCGCCCTGCGCCAGGAAACTCGCCGCGAAGGGCGCGGCCGGCGTCAGGTCGCGCGTCCAGTAGACCGATTGCGGGCCGATCACGCCGCCTGCCAGACCGCCCAGCATCACCCAGGAGATGGCGCGCGGCTTGAAGGCCTCGCTCGCCGTATCAGCCGCGGCGAAGCGATAGCTCTGCACGAAGGAGCCGTAGACGCCGCAGAGGAAGGTGCCGAGGCAGAACAGCCAGAACATGCGACTGCCGGTACCGCTCGCGGCGACGCTGGCGCCGATGACGCCGACCAGCGCGCCGATCAGATAGCCATTGCGGCGGCCGAGCCGTCGCATCAGCATCGCGGCGGGAATGACGCCGCAGGCGATGCCGAGCTGCATCAGACTGACCGGGACGGTGGCGAAAGCCTGGTCGGTGACGAGCTGCGAGCCGACGATGCCGCCGAGCGAGACCACGATCGCCGGGCTGGCGCCGCCAAGCGACTGGGCGCAGGCGAGGACGACCGCATTGCGCTTCGCCAGGGTGTCGTCGCTCACCGGAACATGCTGGTTCATTTGCAGGCCGCCGATTTTCCGCGGCCGAAGCCGCTCTCAGAAATGAACGAAGGAGCCTCGCGCAAAGCTGCGCGGCCTGCCCGCTTCGCTATATCGCACGGTCCCAGCCTCCGCCGTGACGCGGCCGATGCAGGCAAGGCCGAGGCCTGCCGCCTGCGCCGCCGCGACAAGGGAAGGAAATTCCATCTCGGAGGCCGTGCAGAGAATTTCGTAGTCGTCGCCGCCGGTCCAGGCCAGTTCCGCCAGTGCGGGATCAGCCATGACGGCATTGCGGGCCGCGGGCGAGAGTGGCACGGCATCGAGATCGATTTCGGCGCCGACGCGCGAGGCTGCGAGCAGCTTGCTGAGGTCGCCGACGAGCCCGTCCGAGACGTCCATCGCCGCCGAGGCATGAAGCTGCAAGGCCTGCGCGAAGGCCAGGCGCGGCTGCGGATGCAGATAACGGTCGGCCAGGAAGGCACGGTCGGCCTCCGAGAGGCGGGCGACCCATTCCGGCCGCGCGGGGCCATGGGCGCGCAGACCCAGCGCACCATCGCCGATCGTGCCCGTGACCAGCACGAGGTCGCCGGGCTTCGCGCCCGAGCGCAGCACCATGCGTCCGGCGGGAACGCTGCCGAAGGCGGTGATCGAGAGCGTCAGCGGACCGGTCGTCGCAACCGTGTCGCCGCCGATCAGCGGACAGATCGCCTCTCCCGCGACCGCAGCGAGCCCCAAGGCGAAGGCCGCGAGCCAGTCCTCGGTCCAGCCCTTCGGCAGGGCGAGCGTCAGCACGAAACCGTCGGGCCGGGCGCCCTTGGCCGCGAGGTCGGAGAGATTGACCGCCAGTGCCTTGCGGGCGATCGAGCCGGCAGGATCGTCGGGGAAGAAGTGCATGCCAGCGACCAGCGCATCGGCGGTGACGACGAGCTCATAGCCCCGCGCGGGGCGCAGCAGCGCGGCGTCGTCGGTGAGGCCGAGGCCATCACGCCCGGCGATCGGCGCAAAATGCCGGGCGATCAGCTCGAACTCGCCAGGGCGATTGTCTTCTCTCGACATTGCGGTCTCGCTGGCAGCTGCAGCCCTCATCCTGAGGAGCCGCGAAGCGGCGTCTCGAAGGATGCTTCAGAGAATGCAGACGGAGCAATCTGGTTCATCCTTCGAGACGCCGTTCCTGTCGGAACGGCTCCTCAGGATGAGCGCTCGAAGGTTGCCCTCCCGCTCACGCCGCCGGGACGTCGAATTCCTCGGCGCGGAAATCGCGGGCGAGCTTGTCGAGCACGGCGTTGACCATGCCGATCTCCTCGCCCTGGTAAAAGGTGCGGGTGACCGCGACATATTCGGAGATCACGGCGCGCGCCGGCACGTCCTTGCGGAAAGCGAGCTCATAGGCCCCGGCCCGCAGCACGGCGCGGACCACAGCCTCGACGCGCTTCAACGGCCAACCCGAGGCGAGCGCATCGTCCACCGCGCGGTCGACCAGACGCTGCTCGCTGACGACGCCACCGAGCAGGTCGCGGAAGAAATTCAGTTCGGCCTTCGGCAGCTCGATCTCCTCGACCTCCTTGCCGATCCAGAAATGCTCGAACTCGGCCATGGCCTCGACCACGCCGCGCCCGCCAACCTCCATCTGGTAGAGCGCCTGCACGGCCGCCAGCCGGGCGCCGCGGCGCATTTCGGCCCGGCTCATTTCGAGTCCTCCGCCAGCGAGCGCTTGTAGCGCAGCACCGAGAGAGCCGCCTCGGCCGCGCCGCCGCCCTTGTCCATCTCGCTGCGGTTGGCACGGGCCCAGGCCTGGGCGTCGTTCTCGACGGTCAGGATGCCGTTGCCCAGCGGCAGGGCGAAGGCGACCGACAGGTCCATCAGCGCGCGCGAGCTCTCGCCGGCGACGATGTCGTAATGGCCGGTCTCGCCGCGGATGACGGTGCCGAGCGCGATGACGGCCTCATAGGGGTCGACC
>JAEXUU010000176.1 GCA_023452965.1 Pseudomonadota bacterium
GAACAGGACCTTCCAGATGAAGTGCAGCGTGTAGGAATCGCTGATGAAGAGCGGCGCGAAGAGCGGCAGCACCAACAGCAGCAGGCTCAGCGCGGCGAAACGATCGACAGTCCGGCCCATCGTCAGCTCCCCAGCGTTTCGGCGCCACGCTGGCCGAACAGCCCGGCGGGCCGCAGGCAGAGCACTGCGATGAAGACGAGGAAATAGGCGATCTGGCTCATGGCCGAGCCGAGGAAGAAGCCGCTCAGCGTCTCGACCAGCCCGATCAGGAGCCCGCCGATCAGCGCACCCTCGACACTGCCGAGGCCGCCGAGGATGACGACGACGAAGCAGATCAGCACGAGGTTGACGCCGACCGTCGGAAAGGCCGGAAAGACCGGAGCCAGGAGGGCGCCGGCAAGACCGGCGCAGGCGGTGCCGAGACCGAAAGTCAGCATGTCGATGCGCTTGACGTCGATGCTCATCAGCGAGGCGGCACGGCGGTCCTGCGCGATGGCCCGCATCGCCTTCCCCGTCAGGCTGAGCCGGAGGAAAATGGTGAGCCCGGCGATCACGACCATCGCCACGACGAAGGCGATGAGCAGGGAGGCCGGCAGGGCGACGCCGGCAAAGCGCAGCACCTTGCCGGAGATGATCGAAGGCGTGGAACGGAAGTCGGCGCCGTACATCATGAGTGCGAGGTTCTGCAGCACGAGGCCGAGACCCACGGTCGCGAAGATCTGCGCCACCTGCGGCGCGCCCTGGATCGGCCGGATCAGCGCGAAGGAAAGGAACAGGCCGAAGCCGAACAGCAGCAGCACGACGACCGGAGCGAGCAGATAGGGGTCGAGCCCGGTCGCGACGGTCAGCGCGTAGGTCACATACATGCCGACCATGACGAGGTCGCCATGCGCGAAGTTCTTGATCCGCGAGACGCCGAAAATCAGCGTCAGGCCTACCGAGACGAGCGCGTAGATGCCGCCGAGCAGCAGGCCGGAGATCACCAGCTGGAGAAGGATCGCCGTCATGCCTGCCCCCCGGCGCGAGCAAGGCGGGCCAGCGGCGAGCTCAGCACCAGATCGGCCGTCACCTTGCCTTCGCCGTTGCGGCTTTCGGCAGCGATGACGGCGCCTGAATCGTCACGACGGACCCAGAGCGTCGCGGCAGCATCCCAGAAGACCGGGCGCAGATAGCGCATCTCGGCGTGGAAGGCTTCCGGCGGCGTGCCCGCCGCGTCGGAGAGCGCGGAAAGCAGCCAGACGGCCGACATGATCCCCTGCGCCAGCGGCGCCTGGAAGCCGTAACGCGCCGCAAAGTCAGCGTCGAAATGGATCTCGTTGCCGATATCCTGCGAGAAGACGCGGACATCCTCGGGTGTCACCTGCTTTTCGGCGAGGAGCTCCCAGCCCTGGCGCGACAATTCCTGCCGGCGCGGCAGAGTCGGCGCATCGGCGCGCCCAAACGGGGCGCTCGCGCCGATCGCGTCCGCCAGCAGGCCGGTCAGCTCGGATTCGAGCACGACCCGGCCATTGGCGTCGGTGAAACGATAGATCTCGTCGACGAGGACGCCGCGACGCATCGTCTGGCGATGGCGGACATGGCCGCTGATCCGCAGCACCTCGCCAAGCGCGACGGGCGCGACCTGCCGGTAGCTCTGCGACAGGAAGACATAGCCGTCGATGTCGAGGCCGGCATGCGTCATGCAGTCGAAGCAGTCGAGGCCGAAAAGCCCAGCCTCGCTCACGCCCTGATAGCGCCCGGGCGCAACGCCCGCCGCCCGCAGCCGCGGCTCCTGATAGGCGACATCGTGAGAGATGCCGCGCTCCGCAAACGTCGCGCCGGGCGCGAGCCAGCGTGCGCCATCGCTCCCCGGCTTTGCCGTGGCCTCAGTCAGCAAGGCGGTCCCTCCGAACCCAATCTAGTTGGGAGCAGGCTTAAAGAGGTCGCCCCGAGGCTGTCAACTCTTGAGTCACATTTTCGACCCTAGAGTCGAAAAGTAAAAATGAGGACAGCCCGCCTCCCGCTTCGAGGCTGCCGAAAACTCAGGAGCGCGGTTCGAAAACTCAGGCGCAGGCTTGCGTGGCGACCGGTGCGCGAAGGCCGGAGCAGACGAGGTCGGCGACGCCTTCAGCGATCTGGGCGACGCTGAGCGGGCCGGTCGGCCGATACCATTTGGTCACCCAGTTGGCCGCTCCGAGCGCCGAGAACAGGGCCAGCTTCGCATCGCAGGGAGCGATCGTGCCGTCGGCAAGCCCCTCCTCGATCAGTCCCTGGATGCGACCGTCGAAAATGTCCCGCCTGGCTATGACGACATCGAGCTGCTCAGGGCCGAGCGACTTCTCCTCGAGGATCACGACGCTCGCGCTTTCTTCGCCAATGATCGCTACGATGTAGTTGGCGATCGTGCGACGCACCTTCTCCAACCCGCTCAGGGCGGGATCGTCACAGATCGCCGCAATCGCCTGATCCGCGGCGACGAGATGGCACTGGAACAGGAGGTCCTGCTTGTTGGCGATGTAATGATAGAGTGTCGGCTTGGAGACGCCGAGCTCACGCGCGATGTCGACGAGCGAGGTGCCGTGATAGCCGTTTCGCCGGAACGCGGCGGCCGCCACGCGGTAAAGAGCGTCCAGGCGCAACTCCCTTTGAGCGCCGAGGTCCGGAACTGCCTTTTTCCAGCGTGGAACGGCGGTTGATGTCTGCTTGGCCATGCCCCAGTTACGGCACTCGTCCCGGTTTTGCCAACGCCACATTTCAGATCCCGCGCCTAGCGCAGGACACCCTCCCGCAGAGCGCGGCAGCGCCATTCCAGGCACTGGCGGAGCAACGCGAGCATGAGGCGCAGATCGAACAGGATCGGCGCGAGACATTCGTCGCCGACATCCGCTTCGGGCTCTACGGCTAAGCCAAAAAAACCGCCTCGAACCAGCGGACAGCGGTGGCGACACATCGCTGTGGTAGGTGAAGACCCGCCAAAGCGCGGCCGCGGCGAGCGGCAATCTGGCCAGACAGGTGTCAGCGATTCGCCCGCAGCGCCGCCTGCCTACGCGCAAACTCACGCCCAAGTAAGCCGCCCCATCAGCCTGCAGACCGCCACCCGCTTTGTTCCCTTGGCTTAGCTTTTGAGGCGGGGGCAGAGCGCTTACAGGCGCCGCGAACGACGCGATGTGGTTCTGCCGACAAGGGATTCGCTCTAACTATCGAGGCCCACTCATGGCCTCGTGCATGGCTCCCCCAGGCATGCCTCCAAAGCGTTGGAATGCAAGCCGGACGCCTTGCACGAGGCCGCCAGCCGGGGTCAGCGTCTCCTACCTGAGCTGACGTATCCGATGCACCGGGCTTCTCCATGCTTCGGGTTCAGGACTTCGAAGGCACTGCCGGGGCAATCGTTGGCGGGCGCAGGACCGTCGGGGAGCGTCGTGATCGCGAAGTTCGTTGGACGTATCCTGCGGTAAGTCGTTGTCTTGCCGCTATCGTGGTATCGCGTGGTAACCTGCCAATCGGCCCGGCTTTCGAATGGAACAAGCAACGCGAAAGCGCTCGTGCTTCCGGCAAGAATAGCTTTTGCGATCCGTATCAGAACAGGACGCGAGTGCATCGGAACGATGCCCATGTCTGCTTTCGAAGCGTTCTGTATCATCTGAGGACATCCGAGGTTGCGCTGGGTAACGATTTAGCAACCATTACGCCACGGCACCTCGCTGGGCCCTCGCTGACGATTTCACTTCGCTACAGGTCCACGCCCCCACCAGCCCGTTGCCGGCTCTTTGAAGACCCACGGCCTTCCGACCGGCTCCACTCATGCAGCGAAGGACCGCAAGGCGCTTGCGCTTCTTCAACGCGGTCAAGGCGAAGTTCGCGGGGGACGTCGACGTCTCGTGAGAGCAGAGCTCGGTCGCCGGCTTGCGCGGCAAGCACGCAGAATCGGCGATCGGCCGATGCTTGGCCAACGCGAATCCGTCATGTTCGAGAGCGAACGGGGAAGCTATCGCGCGAGGAACTGCGAGCGCGGCAAACGAGTCGCCCGTCAGAGGGCGCCCACATGCCGCATGAACCTAGGGCTTGAAATGCCGCCAGGACATCGACGTCAACTTTGGTCTAAAAATCAAGACCTTAGCAGGTCCAATGGTGCCGCAAGAGGGATTCGAATTTCCCGCCGAAGGCTGCCGTCCGTTGATTTTCAAAGGTTTTTCGACCTAAAACCGTGACGCTTTTGTACTTCACCTTTGTACCCCGCGACAAGAGCGGAAGCCTGCGTACCTCTTCGCCGTCAATGGTCCAGGGCCCCAGGAGCCCCGAAGGCGTCAGACTGGGGACACACTCAGGGCCGCCCCGGCGAGGCATCAACAGCCGCCTAGAGACACCCGAGCGGCCTAAAATGTTCACGGCGAAAAATGTGAGAGCCCATATCAACGCTCGCCGCATTGGGGCTCCCCCGTACCCCAGGAGCTATCGCCCCGCCTCTCAAGCGCCTTCCGCGTGCTCGTCGTCGGGAACCGCCTCGGCGCCACACGCCTCGCACCTTGGGACGTACACCCCTTCCTCCCCGAGGTCCGGGCGCCAATCGACCTTGATGCGGAACGACTGGCAGCGCCCGCACCGCTCCGGCACCTTCGACTTCGCCTTGAGTACTGCCCTCGTGTAGTTCGCGAACACGTGCGAGGTCGCACCCCACGCCAACTCAGCGTCAGACCGTCCTGCATTAGTGGCGTGGGTC
>JAEXUU010000250.1 GCA_023452965.1 Pseudomonadota bacterium
CCTTCATGTATCTCGGCGAGGTCGTCGAGTTCGACGCGACCAACACCATCTTCATGAACCCCAACAAGAAGCAGACGCAGGACTACGTCACCGGCCGTTTCGGCTAAGCGGCGACGAGGAGGACTACGCCATGACCGATCATATCGTCCGCTCCTACGACGCCGATCTCGAAGGTATCCGCCGCAGTCTTGCCGAAATGGGCGGCATGTCCGAGCGCATGCTCGGCGATTCCACCGTGGCGCTGGTGCGCCGCGACACCGCGCTGGCGCAGAAGGTGATCACCGCCGACCAGCGGCTCGACAACCTCCAGCGCGATGTCGAGGAAAAGGCGGTGCTGACCATCGCCCGCCGTCAGCCGCTCGCCAACGATCTGCGCGAGCTGATCTCGGCGATCCGCATCGCCGCCGACATCGAGCGCGTCGGTGACCTCGCCAAGAACATCGCCAAGCGTGCGGTCGCGATCTCCGGCCAGTTCTCGCCGCCGCACCGCGCCGTGGTCGGGCTCGAGCATATGAGCCGCCTGGTGCAGGCGCAGCTCAAGGATGTGCTCGACGCCTATGCCGCCAGCAACGAGCAGAAGGCGATGGAGGTCTGGCGCCGCGACGACGAGATCGACGCGCTCTACACCTCGCTCTTCCGCGAGCTCCTGACCTATATGATGGAAGATCCGCGCAACATCACCTTCTGCACGCATCTTCTATTCTGCGCCAAGAACGTCGAGCGGATCGGCGACCACACCACCAACATCGCCGAGACGATCCATTACCTGATCACCGGCCAGTCGGTGGAAGAGAGCCGGCCCAAGCTCGACACCACCAACATCCTGGTCGACCTGCCCGCAGCCAATGGCTGAGCGGACGGGCGCCTGAGCGGAGGCCGGACATGCCTGCACGCATCCTGAGCGTCGAGGACGAGGAGCCGCTGACCCTGCTGCTCCGCTACAATCTCGAAGCCGAGGGCTTCGAGGTCGACAGCGTCGCGCGCGGCGACGATGCCGAGCTGCATCTGCGCGATCATACGCCCGATCTCGTCCTGCTCGACTGGATGCTGCCCGGTCTTTCCGGCATCGAGCTCTGCCGGCGCCTGCGCGCCCGCCGCGATACCGAGCGCGTGCCGATCATCATGCTGACGGCGCGCGGCGAGGAGACCGAGCGGGTGCGTGGTCTCGCCACCGGCGCCGACGATTATGTCGTCAAGCCGTTCTCGCTGCCGGAGCTGATCGCCCGCATCCAGGCGCTGCGGCGCCGGGTCAAGCCCGGCCATGTCGTCGGCATGCTGACCGCCGGCGATCTCGAACTCGACCGCACGACGCGGCGGGTGCGCCGCGGCGGCGCCGAGCTGCATCTCGGCCCGACCGAGTTCCGCCTGCTCGAATTCCTGATGCAGGCCCCGGGCCGGGTCTATTCGCGGGCCCAGCTGCACGACGCCGTCTGGGGTCGCGACGTCTATATCGATGAGCGCACCGTCGACGTTCATGTCGGGCGCCTGCGCAAGGCGATCACCCCCGACGACGCCAAGGACCCGCTGCGCACCGTGCGCGGTGCCGGCTACGCCTTCGACGAGACCTTCGCCCGCGGCTGAAGCTTCAGCGCGGCGCGGCGACGATCACCGCCGCGCCGGTGAGGCACAGCACCGCGCCCGCGAGGTCGAAGCGATCCGGCGGGACCTTCTCGACCAGCCACATCCAACCCAGCGACGCGACGATGTAGATCCCGCCATAGGCGGCAAAGGCGCGCCCGGCGGCGGCGCTGTCGATCAGCGTCAAGAGCCAGGCGAAGAGCGCCAGGGCGAGGAGCCCCGGCAGCAGCCACCAGGCCGATTTGCCGAGCTTGAGCCAGGCCCAGAAGGTGAAGCAGCCGGCGATTTCGGCCAGCGCGGCCCCCAGATAGATTGCGAAACCGGTCATGGCGCTTCGGCCAGCCGGGCAAAGACCGGGCGGTAGGCTTCCGAGGCCAGCGGGGACAAAGCGCAGGCATCGGCGAAGGCGAACCAGCGGATCTCGCTATGCTCGTCATTGGCGATAGCCGGATCGCCGCCATCCCAGCCTGTGACGCTGAACAGATGCCACAGGGCCGGCGAGACGCCGTCGCTCTCCGTCGTCTCGATCGTGGTGAAGTGCGCGAATGTGGTCGGCGTGATGCCGATTTCCTCCTGCAATTCGCGGATCAGGGCCTGATCGGTCGCTTCGCCGGGCTCGACATGCCCGCCGATCGTGTCCCAGCAGGATGGCCGGTTCCGGCGATGCGATGCCCTCAGCCCGAGCAGGACGCGTCCGCCCCGGATCGGCAGGGCGCAGGCATATTCGACAGGGCCCGCGGTTTCGTCGGCGCGCATCGGCGTCTCTCCCACCAATAGAAAAGCCGGCCCGAAGGCCGGCTTTGATGGCTCGATCGGCTCCTGCCGGATCAGGCGCGCACCTTGCGGTCGCGGCGCCGATCCGTTGCCGGCTGGTAGGCGATGCGGGCGTGATAGCCGCAATAGGGCATGCCGGTCAGCGAGCGGCCGCCGCAGAAGCGGAACTCAGGCGAAGTCGGGTCGCCCATCGGCCAGCGGCACATGTATTCGCGCAGGTCCATGATGGTGACGCGCTCGGAGAACGGGATCACCACCTCCTCGGCGGGCGCCGGGACGTGCTCGGCTTCCGGCTCCGCCTCGATCTCCGGGACGAATTGCGGGGCGAGCGCGGTGTTGCCGCGGGTCATGCCGCCACCGCCCGCAGCCGGGCTGGCCATCGGATGCGCCGGCGGACGGGTCGCGGGCTTACGCGGGCGCGGCGCGGCCGAGCCGGGATTCTTGGCGCGGCCCGAAAGGCCGAGACGGTGGACCTTGCCGATGACAGCATTGCGGGTGACGTTGCCGAGTTCGCCGGCGATCTGGCTGGCGCTCAGTCCGTCATTCCAGAGCTTCTTGAGCAGTTCGACGCGTTCGTCGGTCCAGGCTCCAGCTTCGCTCATCGATTTCACCTGTCTTCGTCATGCCTTGCCGATAGCGGGCGAGGCATAGGGAAAGATCATGGCGGAATCCGATATCGGCAGCGTCCGTCGGAGAACGGAAACCGCTACGCTCGGAACTGACGATACTGGAGACGCCGCACGAGATGTCGTATCTGACAAAGGGGACCATACAAGATGGCTTGACTCGCCCACAAGAGTCGCCGAATCGGAAATCGGCTTTTCCCCAGACAAACCTTCGATCCCGCAGCCGGGTGAGTCTATTTGGCAACGCTGCGGCGCCCGGCCGGAATTGACAGTGCCGGACCGCTTTTGCATAGTCTTCTCAATGCGGCCGCCCTTGGGGCGGCGCTTATGTTTTGAGCGATCCGGACTTTCGAGCGATGCGGCTGACGGCGCGACGAGAAAACGGGAAAGGCCTGCGACGATAACGTCGCCGCGGGGTCGCATCGTGCTGGCAGATTGCCGCCGCGCCCCGAACTACCGCTTCACACCCCGGCGCCCAGCGCTTTCCGTTACGTTCCGTCGCGAGGACCTCGCTCCATGAGCTCCGCTTCCGTTTCCGCCAATTCCTCCGTTCTGCTGCCGACCTATGCGCGCGCACCCGTCGCCTTCGAGCGCGGCGAAGGCGCCTGGGCGATCACCGCCGACGGTCAGCGCTATCTCGATTTCGGCGCCGGCATCGCCGTCAATGCGCTCGGCCACGCCCATCCGCATCTGGTCAAGGCGCTGACCGAGCAGGCCCAGCGCATCTGGCACACCTCCAACCTGTACAGCATGCCGGATGGCGAGAAGCTCGCCCGCCGGCTCTGCGAGGCGACCTTCGCCGAACGCGTCTTCTTCACCAATTCGGGCGCCGAGGCGAACGAGTGCGCGATCAAGATGGCGCGCAAATATCATGCGGCGCAGGGCCATCCCGAGCGCTACCGTATCGTCACCTTCGAGGGCGCCTTCCATGGCCGCACGCTCGCGACCATCGCCGCCGGGGGCCAACAGAAGTACATCGACGGCTTCGGCCCCAAGGTCGACGGCTTCGACCAGGTGCCCTTCGATGACGAGAAGGCACTGCGGGCCGCGATCACGCCCGAGACGGCGGCGCTGATGATCGAGCCGATCCAGGGCGAGGGCGGCCTGCGCTCGGTGCCGATGCGCTTCCTCAAGCTGCTGCGCGAGCTCTGCGACGAGCACGGCCTGCTCCTGATCTTCGACGAGATCCAGACCGGCGTCGGCCGCACCGGCAAGTTCTTCGCCTATGAGCATAACGGCGTCGCGCCAGACATCATGGCGATCGCCAAGGGCATTGGCGGCGGCTTCCCGATGGGCGCCTGCCTCGCCACCGAGGCGGCCGCGGCCGGCATGGTTCTCGGCACGCATGGCACGACCTTCGGCGGCAATCCGCTCGCCATGGCGGTCGGCAATGCCGTGCTCGACGTCATCCTCGAACCCGGCTTCATCGAGCGCGTCGCCCAGGTCAGCCTGCGGCTGAAGCAGTCGCTGGCCGAGCTCAAGGACAAGCATCCCGACGTGATCGAGGAGATCCGCGGCCAGGGCCTGATGCTCGGCCTGAAGCTGCGCACCCCGAACACCGATTTCGTCGCCGAGGCGCGCGCCGCCGGCCTGCTCGTCGTCGCTGCAGGCGACAATGTCGTGCGCCTGCTGCCGCCGCTGATCATCGGCGACGCGGAGGTCTCCGAAG
>JAEXUU010000296.1 GCA_023452965.1 Pseudomonadota bacterium
GAGACGGACGATGCGCCCCTCACGGTTCACGGAAGAGCAGATTATCGGGATGCTGAAGGAGCAGGAGGCTGGAGCTGCGACGGCGGATGTCTGCCGCAAGCACGGCATCTCCTCGGCGACCTTCTACAAGTTCAAGGCGAAGTATGGCGGGATGGACGTGTCGGATGCGCGTCGGCTGAAGGCCCTCGAGGACGAGAACGCCCGCCTCAAGAAGCTGCTGGCCGAACAGATGCTCGCCAACGCGATCCTGAAGGATGTCGCCGCAAAAAAATGGTGACGCCCGATGCGAAGCGGAAGGCGGTGGCTCATGCCTGCGCGGTGCATGCGGTGAGCCAGCGTCGGGCGTGCCTGGCCTTGACGATCGACCGCTCGACGGTGCGCTACACGAGCACCCGGCCGGACGATGCCCTGTTGCGCGAGGCGATGAAGGCCGTGGCAGGAGAGCGCCGGCGGTTCGGCTACCGCAGGATCCACATCATGCTGGACCGCCAGGGCATCGTGATGAACCAGAAGAAGCTGCGGCGGCTCTATTGCGAGGAGAAGTTGCAGGTGCGCCGGCGCGGCGGCCGCAAACGGGCACTGGGCACGCGCAGGCCCATGCTCGTCCCGGATCGGGCCAATGCGCGCTGGAGCCTCGATTTTCTCTCCGACGCGATC
Source organism: Pseudomonadota bacterium (assembly GCA_023452965.1). Next base: position 658 of record JAEXUU010000296.1, read on the forward strand.
TCGGACGGTCGCCGCTTCAGGGTGCTCGCCATCGTCGACGACTACACGCGCGAGTGCCTGGCACTCGTCGCCGACACCTCGCTCTCGGGCCTGCGCGTGGCTCGCGAACTGGATGGCGTCATTCGCCTGCGCGGCCGGCCGGGGACGATCGTGTCCGACAACGGCACCGAATTCACCTCGATGGCGATCCTGCGCTGGTGCCAGGAGACCGGCGTCGAATGGCACTACATCGCCCCGGGCAAGCCGACGCAGAACGCCTTCGTCGAGAGCTTCAACGGACGCTTCCGGGACGAGTGCCTCAACAACACCCTGTTCTCGACGCTCGTCGAGGCCCGCAGCGCCATCACCTCATGGAAGGAGGACTACAACCGCCACAGACCCCACTCGACCCTCGGGAACATCACGCCCGCCGAGTTCGCCCTCAAATCCTTGCTGGAAAAACAGGCCGCCTGAGGCCAGAAATGAAACCCAGGATTCTCCCTCAGGTCGGAGGAGAAATGGGTCTCAGGTCAGTATCAACGAGGCGGAAAACCCTAACTCAAGGCGCTCCAGTTTTAAGGCTCAGATCATCACCGAAGCTGAGTTTTGACCCTTCCGCAAAACCTTTCTATACGGGGCCGCCAAAGGGGTCGGCATCGCGCCGTAAACAAGGTCTCTCATGAAAAAGGCGTTGATCACGGGCGTGACGGGACAGGACGGTGCCTATCTGGCCGAGTTCTTGCTCAATAAGGGTTATGCGGTTCACGGCATGGTGCGCCGGTCCAGCACGGCCGACGTCAACGATGTCAGGCTGCGGTGGCTCGGTATTGAGAAGCATGTTCGGCTTCACGATGGGAACCTGTCCGATCTGTCGAGCATCATCCGTATCCTGCGCGATGTCGAACCGGACGAGGTCTATAATCTGGCCGCGCAATCCTTCGTAAAGTCGTCTTGGCAGCAGCCGCTCCTTACCGGAAACATTACCGGATTGGGTGTCGGCAATGTACTCGAGGCCATCAGACTGACCTGCCCCTCGGCTCGCTTCTATCAGGCGTCTTCCTCGGAGATGTATGGGCTGATCCAGGAGCCGGTCCAGAGTGAAACCACGCCGTTCTACCCGCGCTCGCCCTATGCCGTAGCCAAGCTCTATGGTCACTGGATGACCGTCAATTATAGAGAGAGCTTCGGGCTGCATGGGTCGAGCGGGATTCTGTTCAATCACGAATCGCCGCTACGTGGCATCGAGTTTGTGACCCGCAAGGTGACCGACGGCGTTGCGCGTATAAAACTTGGCCTATCGAAGGAATTGCGCCTCGGCAACATCGACGCGAAACGCGACTGGGGGCATGCGCGCGATTATGTTCGTGCGATGTGGCTGATGCTGCAGCAGGACACGCCTGACGACTACGTGGTCGCCACCGGCCGCACTGTCACTGTCCGCGACATGTGCCAGATCGCTTTCGCGCATCTCGATCTGGATATCGACCGGCATTTGGTCATCGATCCGGATCTGTTCCGGCCCGCCGAGGTCGAAATCCTCCTCGGAAATGCATCAAAGGCAAAAGCGAAGCTCGGCTGGGAAGCGACCATCTCCCTCGAGGAGATGATCCAGGAAATGGTCGAGGCTGATCTCGCTCGCCTGCGCGCACAGAGCGTAACCCGGCAGTGACCGGCTCCGCGCCTCGCATTTTGGTCACCGGAGCCGGCGGTTTCGTCGGCTCACTACTTGTCGCGCAGCTTTCGGCCATACTGCCGCCCGGCGGACGCCTATTCGCGGCCGGCTATTCCGGCCGCGGCAACGGGATCGAGCCACTTCTTCTTGACATCACCGACGCCAGGGCTGTGGAGGCGACGATCAAAACGGTTGCGCCGGATATGGTCATGCATTTGGCGGCCGTGTCGAGCTTCCATTCGGCCAAGCGGGATCCGCATCAAGCCTGGGCCGTCAACCTCCACGGCACGCTCCACCTCGCCGAAGCCCTTCTCAAGCACGTGCCGCATTCTACCCTCGTTTTCGCGAGCACATCGGAAGCTTACGGAGAGGCCTTCAATCGTTCGGCTTCTGCGCTTGATGAGCGCGCTCCGCTGCTGCCGCGCAGTCTTTATGCGGCAACGAAGGCCGCAGCAGATCTCGCGCTTGGCCAGATGGCTTATGACGGGCTCAACGCGGTTCGTTTCCGGCCCTTCAATCATACGGGCCCCGGTCAATCACCTGATTTTGTCGTGCCGGCCTTTGCTGCGCAGATCGCCAGAATTGAGGCCGGTTTGGCCGAGCCGGTGATCGATGTCGGCAATCTTGATGCGCAGCGCGATTTTCTCGACGTACGCGATGTTATCACCGCCTACGAGACCGTTCTGTTGGGGCATGCAGCGGTGCAGGGCGCGGTGTTCAATTTGAGTTCCGGCCGGCCGCGCCTTATCGGCGACATCTTGAATGATTTGCTAGCGTTGTCGCAGGTCACGATTGACGTGAGGATCGATCCCATTCGCCAGCGGCCCAACGAGGTGCCGGTGATCGCCGGAAACAGCAATCTCGCTCGCGAGATGCTTGGCTGGCAGCCGCGAATTGCTTGGGCAGAAACGCTGCGGGACGTCCTCGAGGGATGTCGCGGACGACTGGCGTCGAAAGGGGACTGAGTGCGAGGCATTTGGCGATCTGTAGCGCATCGTAACGGCGTGCCGTCTGCACCCCATGAAATGCTTAGGCGCTCAGCCCTCCTCTCGTGCTTCTGACGCCGGTCTTCGAAGACCGCGCAAGCTCAAAGCAACTGATCGCTGATCTCGCCAGGACCGGCCCGGTGAAGCCGTTCGTTGTTGCCGTGGAAGATGGCTCGCTCAACGAGGTCATGAGCGCGGCTGACATCACCGCCGTCGGCCTCGAAGGCGAGGTCGTCCACCTCGCCCGGAGGATGGGGTTATCAGCGCGCTATTGCAGCGGGCATCGCCCACGTCGCAGCCACTCTGCAACCTGCTGGTCGTGATGGTTTCCGATGGCGAGGACGTTCCGACAGCCGAGGCATCGCCGCGAGCCGAATCTCTCTTCGGTCGAAGAACGAGACCTGAACGAGCGATAGGGACGGATCGGGGAACGCGGGGAACGCGAGTCGAATGGCAGGCCGTTCAACAAGCTGAGCTTCATAGGGAATTTGGAGCGGGCGATCGGGATCGAACCGACGACATTCAGCTTGGGAA
>JAEXUU010000359.1 GCA_023452965.1 Pseudomonadota bacterium
CCCTCATGCTGGCTGTAGACCTGGGTGAACCCGGCCTCGGCCAGCTTGTCGGCGGCGCGGGCCGAGCGGTCGCCGGAACGGCACATCAGGATGACGCGGTCGTTCTTGCTCAGCCCCTTGGCGGCCAGCAGGCGCTCGACGTCCCGGATGAAGACCGGGTTCGCATCGAGCTTGTAGCGCCCCTCCTTGTCGTCCCAATCCCAGAATTCGGTCACCTCGACGAACGGGACATGGCCGTCGATGACAGGCGCCCAGCCGGTGAACATCATCTCCGCCCGGGTCCGTACGTCGACGAACAAGGTGCGGGCGCCGTCCCGGCTCATCGTCTCCGCCGCCTCGCGTGGCCGCATGTAGAGGCCGAGCGAGGTCTGCTTGGCCTTCGGAATGGCGGCCTGCGCCTGGGCGGCAGCATTGGCAGGCGGCGCGGTGCCGGGAACAACCGGAGCCTGCGCCGAGGCGGAAGATGCTGCAACGGCCATGACGATGGCCGACAGGATGGCGATCTGGCGTTTCATGCGGATGTCCCTCACCGGTCCCTGCTATGCCTGCGCCGCGCCGCTCAGAGCGGCTTGTGCGGGCAGGTGCGGATGCCGAGCAGCGTGTAGGCCGGGCAGAAGCGGAACAGCGCCGTCGCCAGCATGACCACGCCCCAGGCCGTCAGCGCGTATTTCCACGCTCCCCAGCCGGCGACGAGCTCGGCCAGCGGCGACACGAACGCCGCCATGACGAGCACGATACCGACGACGAAGCGAACCCAGCGATCAAGGACACCGACATTCATCGACCCGCTCCATGTTACAACATATTAATATTCATATATATGAATTATAAAATGTCAACGGCATCGCTGCGCGGCATTACCGGTCCATGGCCATGATTGTGGAAGCCGCCGCGCCGCCGTTCGATGATGTCGATCAAACAACACAGCGATTTTCCGGAATTGCGGCCCCGTGCGCGGGCCAGTCCGGCAGGCCGGCACACCACAGACCGCCTGCAATGCACTGACGGCGCATATCGCCGCAGGGTGACGCTGGAACCCGCTCCGCTCAGCGGCGGAAGATGAAGAGGTTCCGGATCGAGCCTTCCATCAGAAAGGCGATGCCGAGTCGGGCGCCGATCATCATGCCACCGATCGCCAGCGGCCAGGACAGCGCCATCATCGAGCCGGCCGAGATGCCCTGCCCGATCGTGCAACCGCCGGCGAGGACGCCCCCGCCTCCCATCAGCACCGCCCCGAGCAGGTGCCGGCGCATTTCGTAATGGTCGTCGAAGGCTTCCCAGCGGAACTCGGCATCGAACAGCGCCGAGGCGAAGGAGCCGCAGACCACGCCGACGATCGTGCCGACGCCGAAATCGAACAGCCCGACCGGCGTCGTCAAAACCGCATAGAGCGCCCGGCCGACCGGCGAGACGAAGGTCAGGCTCTGCGTCCGCGGGTTGAGGGCGAACTCGTCGATCGCCACCCCGGTCGCCCACCAACCGAGCACCACGCCGAGCCCGAGCGTCAGGCCGGCGATCAGCAGGCGCGGCGAGCGCCGCAGCCGGCGATCGATCAACACCGCTCCGATCAGGAAAGCCGGAACGAGGATGCCGAGCGCGAGCCGCAGGTCGCCTACTCCCAGCCATTCGAGCACCGAAGGCAGGTCGCCCTGCACCGAGCCCGGCACGGCGACCGCGACCTTCTCCAGAACGTCGATCCGCAGCGGCGCCAGGATGCCGCGCAGCGTCGCATAGGCCACGGCGCCGAAGACCATCATCACGATCAGGCTGCGCAGGTCGCCGGCGCCGAGCCGGATCAGCGAGCCGAAGCTGCAGGTGCCGACCAGCGCCATGCCGATGCCGAACAGAGTGCTGCCGAGGAGGATCGAGAACCAGGCGAGCGCGCTCGGCACATAGGTCGAGAACTCGGGCGAGAGATCGCCGCGCCAGACCATCAGCTGCGTGCCGAACAGCGCGACCGCGAGCGCCAGCCCGAAAATCCGCAGTCGGCGCGTATCACCGCCGATCCAGAAATCCTCGACGGCGCCGAAGGAGCAGAGCCGCGCCCGCCTGACGGTGAAGCCGCAGGCGGCGCCGACCAGGACGCCGACGATCGTCACGGCCCAAGGGGAAAGCGGCGTCACGGTTCAGCGCCCGGGCAACGGGAGCATTTTCCCGGTCAATCCTCGTTCGCCGGCTTCTGCGGCCCGCAGAAGATGTCGTAGATCACCGAGATCATGCGCCGGACATCGTCATTGGCGAGGCTGTAATAGATCGCCTTGCCGTCCCGCCGCGTCGTCACCAGCTGGTCGAGCCGCAGACGCGCCAATTGCTGCGACACCATCGGCTGACGCAGGGAAAGGATGTGCTCCAGCTCGGTCACCGTGCGCTCGCGCTCGGCGAGCAGGCAGAGCAGCAGCAGGCGGTTTTCATGCGACAGCGCCTTGAGGAAATCGCTCGCCTTGCGCGCCTTGCGCATCAGGACATCGAGTTCCGGCGAGAATTCCTCGCCGTCGCGCAGCTCGGTCTCGAGAGCCTTGGAAACGATCGCGCTCATTGTCTTTCCATCGTCGCGGACAGGCCGCTCGTTCGCTCTATCGTCTTTTCTATGTCAGCAAGCATCTTGCCAAGCAAACCCCAGAACGTGTCGTTGCTGAGATAGCCGGTGATCCGGCCGACCTCGCGCCCCTGCGAGACCAGCACGAAAGTCGGCGTGTAGCGCACCGGTTTGGCAAGCGCGGGCTCGGGCGGGCCGCTCTTGCCGAGGTCGATCCGCCGCAATGGTGCCGCGCGCCCCTCTGCCGTCTTGTCGTAGCCCGGCGCGACCTCGCGGTCCCAGCGCTCGCACCAGACGCAGCCTGCGCGCTCGAACATCAGGAGCTCGGCACCGCGCGCCGCCATCGCCGGCAGCAGCAGCGCAGAGGCGACCAGCAAAGCGCGCATGACATTGGCGGTTGCATTCATCGCACTAACATAGTCGTATTCAGATATATAAACCAGAGGCAGGATCAGAGCGTGTTCGACATCTCGATCGCCGGCGCTTTCATGGCCGGGCTGCTCTCCTTCCTCAGCCCCTGCGTGCTGCCTTTGGTGCCGCCCTATCTCTGCTTCCTGGCCGGCGTCGGCATCGGCGAATTGTCCGGCTCGGGCGGCAAGCTGGAAGCCCGCCAGTCGCGCCGGATCATCATGATGGCCGGCGCCTTCGTGCTCGGCTTCACCACCGTCTTCGTCGCGCTCGGCGCCACCGCCTCGACGATCGGCGCCGTCGTCACCGCCTATTTCGAGACGCTCTCGATCATCGCCGGGGCGCTGATCCTGATCATGGGCCTGCACTTCCTCGGCTGGCTGCGCATTCCCCTGCTCTATCGCGAGGCGCGTTTCCAGACCGAGCGCAAGCCGGCGAGCATGGTCGGGGCCTATCTCGTCGGCCTCGCCTTCGCCTTCGGCTGGACGCCCTGCGTCGGACCGGTACTCGCGACGGTGCTGATGGTCGCCGGCGCGGAAGGCACCGCCGCGCGCGGCGCGACGCTGCTCGCCGCCTATTCGCTCGGGATCGGCGTGCCCTTCCTGCTCGCGGCCGTGTTCGCCGGCCCCTTCCTCAATCTGATGGCGCGGTTCCGCCGCCACATGCCGGTGGTCGAGAAGACCATGGGCGCGGCCCTCGTCGTTACCGGCCTGCTGTTCATGACCGGCACCATGCCGGTTCTGGCCGGCTGGCTGCTCCAGACATTCCCGGCTCTCGGCACGATCGGATAGGGAGAGGCTGATGCTGACGCGCAGAACCCTTCTGGGCACCGCCTTCGCGGCGACGCTGGCGAAACCGGCCGCCGGCGCCACCCTGGGCGAGGACGGGCTCTACCATCTCGACTGGTATCTCGAGAGCTTCCTCGACCTTCCCGAGGACCTGCAGACCGCGACCACCAATGGCAAGCGGCTCGCCATCATGTGGGGGCTGAAGGGCTGCCCGGCCTGCCGGCGCATGCACGAGGTCCATCTCGCCGACCCCGCCATCGAGGGCTACATCAAGGCAAACTTCGAGGTGCTGCACCTCAACCATATCGGCGCCCGCGAAGTCACCGATTTCGACGGCAGCAAGCTCGGCGAGAAGCAGCTCGGTGAGCGTTACGGCGTCCGCTTCACTCCGACGATCCAGTTCCTGCCCGAGAGCGCGGACGGGCTGAAGGGCCGCAAGCCGCAGGAGCGCGAGGTCGCGCGCATGCCCGGCCTGCTCGATCCCCCGCAATTCCTGGCGATGTTCCGCTATGTCCGCGAAAAGGGCTATGAGAGCGCCCCCTTCCCCGACTGGCTGAAGCGCAACCCGGTCAAGTCGGGCTGATTCTTCCACCGCCGAAGCGCAGCGGCGCGCCGGAAACCCCGCAGGGCTCCGAGAACCCTCATCCTGAGGAGCTGCGCAGCAGCGTCTCGAAGGATGCTCCAGCCTGGTCCGGAGCCTCCTCGAACATCCTTCGAGACGCCATCCCTGACGGAATGGCTCCTCAGGATGAGGGCTGCGTGAAATCTCGAACAAGCACTCAGCACTTCCCGGCGGATGCCGCAGCCGAGCGGCGCGCCTTGGTCAAGGCCAACGAGAAACGACAACGCCGCCATGACGGCGGCGCTGTTCCAATGTGCGTTCTCGACGCCCCCTCCGAGTGAGGGCGTGCCGGCCCGCTACTTGTTCACCGGCGATTCCGGGTCGAACAGATAGGCCATCACATCCTTGATCTGCTGCTCGTCGAGCACCTTGTTGACGCCGAAGCGCGGCATGTTGGAACAGGGCACCACCGCCATCGAGTTGTAGATCTTGGTGTAGGCGTCCTTGATCGTCTCCGGAT